>CBDUKI010000334.1:0-1522 GCA_965367765.1 uncultured Henriciella sp. | reverse complement strand
AGTAGTTCATGTTGGCGATGCCGCCTTCATAGATCAGGTCCACGATCAGCTTGGTCTCGTGCAAGCATTCGAAATAGGCCATTTCCGGCGCATAACCGGCCTCAACCAGGGTTTCGAACCCGGCCTTGATGAGCTCGACGATACCGCCGCACAGAACGGCCTGTTCGCCGAACAGGTCAGTCTCGGTCTCTTCCTTGAAGCTGGTCTCGATCACCCCGGCGCGGGTGTTGCCGATGCCCTTGGAATAGGCCAGCGCAACATCCTTGGCCGTACCGGTCGCGTCCTGGTGAATGGCGATCAGGCCAGGCAGGCCGAAGCCGCGCTGATACTGGTCACGCAGCGTGTGGCCAGGGCCTTTCGGCGCAGACAGGGACACATCGACACCCGCCATCGGGCGGATCAGGTTGTAGTGCACGTTAAAGCCGTGGCCGAACATGATGTGCTGGCCTTCGCGTACGTGTGGCTCAATCTCATTGGCCCAGACCACAGCCTGTTTCTCATCCGGGATCAGGATCATCACGATATCGGCCCATTTGGTCGCTTCAGCCGGGGTCATGACTTTCAGGCCCTCGGCCTCTGCCTTGGCGCGCGAGGCGCTGGTTTCCTGCAGGCCGACGCGCACGGTTGCGCCGCTATCCTTGAGGTTCAGGGCGTGAGCATGGCCCTGGCTGCCATAACCGATAACGGCGATCTTCTTGCCCTTGATATGGGCAAAATCGGCATCCTGCTCGTAATAGATGTTCATGATGGGTTACTCCTTGAAACGCAAAATCGGGAAACTTGTCTGGGGCGGCCTAGCCGGCCTGCTTGCCTCGTTTGATGGACAGGACGCCGGTGCGGGACACCTCGACCAGGCCAAGCGGCTTCATCAGCGCGCAGAACTGATCAATCTTGCCGCTGTCGCCGGTCAGCTCGAAAATGAAACTCTCATTCGTGGTGTCGATGACGCGGGCGCGGAAAATCTCAGCAATGCGCAACGCCTCGACGCGCTTGTCGCCTGTCCCGGCAACCTTGATCAGCGCCAGTTCGCGCTCGACACCGCGCTTTGACTTGGTCATGTCTGTGACGCTCGCCACCGGCACCAGGCGCAGCAATTGTGCTTCGATCTGTTCCAGCATTTGCGGCGTGCCATTGGTCACGATGGTAATGCGCGAACGGTGGCGACGCCGGTCCACCTCAGCCACGGTCAAGCTCTCGATATTGTAACCACGTGCCGAGAACAGCCCGACAACCCGGCCCAGGACGCCTGGCTCATTGTCGACAATCACAGCCAGGGTGCGGGTCTCGACTTCGGACTCAACCGTGCTCATGTCATAGGCGCTGGCGGGGATCGGTTCGGACTTGTCGGTCATTGCAGGGTTTCCTTGCGGTCTTCAAGGTTCAGGCCGGGGCGGCGCGACTTGAGCAGCGCCTTGAGCGTTTCGGACCGCACACGCGCATCCTCGCGATGGTCCAGGCGCTGGGTATCATAGCGCCCGATCACGGCATCGCGGCGGCGCGGATCGAGATGCGCCTGCAATTC
>CBDUKI010000333.1:0-1565 GCA_965367765.1 uncultured Henriciella sp. | reverse complement strand
CGGCTGCTGTTTCGATTTTTGACAGCACGCTGGTCGCGTCCTGTGTGTCACTCAGGTCGTAGCCTGCAATGTCGACTGCAACCTGCTTGATCCTGTCGGATGATCCAGCAAAGGCCGGCGCTGCGAGGAATGCAGCGGCAACACTGGCGATGATGAGATTTCTGGGAGTTTTCATGGCGCCCTCCTAAGGGTTGTTTTTATGTTTTCTCTTCACCCCTGAAGTCAGTTCCATATAGCATGTCTTTATCGAAAAACAATATGTAGAATTTGTAACTACACCTGTAACATGAAATCTTCTCTTCACGTAAGGAACGCATCTCGCTAACCAAATCACATGTCGAAATCCCAGTTTGTTTGCCAGTCGTGCGGTGCGGCCCATTCCAAATGGTCAGGTCGGTGCGATGCTTGCGGTGAGTGGAACACGCTGACAGAAGAAGCCATGTCAGGCCCACCCGGGGGCCTCAAGGCCCCTAAGACGTCCACACGCAAAAGCAACAAGGCTGAGTTCACGGCCTTGAATGGCGACCAGGAGCCCCCGGCCCGTATCGTGCTGGGCGTCGATGAACTTGACCGGGTGTTTGGTGGCGGTCTGGTACCAGCGTCAGCCACGCTGATTGGAGGCGATCCTGGCATTGGCAAGTCTACCCTGCTCCTGCAGGTTGCCGCCCGCCTTGCCCGCAATGGCCTTTCTTGTGTCTATGTCTCGGGTGAGGAAGCCACCGCCCAGATCCAGGACCGGGCGCGTCGCCTGAAGGTCGCCGAAAGTCCGGTCCAACTCGCGACCGAAACCGACCTTCGTAAAGTCCTCTCAGCGCTGAAGGCCGCCAAACCTGATTTCGTCGTCATCGATTCGATCCAGACCATGTGGTCAGACAGTCTGGACGCGGCGCCCGGATCCGTCAGCCAGGTCCGGGCCTGCGGACAAGAACTGACCCGCTGGGCCAAGAAATCGGGCGCGGCCCTGATCCTCGTTGGCCACGTCACCAAAGAAGGCCAGATCGCTGGCCCGCGCGTGGTCGAACACATGGTCGACACGGTCTTCTATTTCGAAGGCGAACGCGGGCACCAGTTCCGCATTCTTCGGGCTGTGAAGAACCGCTTCGGTCCAACCGATGAGATTGGCATTTTCGAGATGCACCAATATGGCCTTGCCCCGGCCAAGGAGCCGTCTGCCCTGTTCCTGTCCACTGAGGACAGTGACATGGGTGGCACCGCCGTTTTTGCGGCCATGGAAGGCTCGCGGCCTGTACTGGCTGAGGTTCAGGCCCTGGTGGCCCCGAGCGCCTATGGGACGCCGCGCCGATCAATCGTCGGCTGGGATTCCAATCGCCTTGCCATGTTACTTGCCGTCCTCGAAGCACGCTGCAATGTCGCGCTCGGCGGGCGTGATGTCTATCTCTCTGTGGCGGGCGGGTATCGCATCAGCGAACCGGCTGGCGATCTCGCCGCCGCCGCAGCCTTGCTGACCTCTGCAGCAGGCACGCCGGGGCCGAAAAAGGCGATCTACTTTGGTGAAGTTGCATTGTCTGGCGCCATCCGCCCCGTGGCGCGCACGGAACAAAGGC
>CBDUKI010000332.1:0-1566 GCA_965367765.1 uncultured Henriciella sp. | reverse complement strand
AAAGCCAGTGATCAGCGGCTCGGGCCCGATGCGCGCGCCCGTGTGATCCAGCCACAGCGCTGACTTGCACGGAATCAGGCTCAGGCCATGACCGTCGAACTGCGGAAAGGGATGCGGGATACCAGCCGCGTAGTTCCACATGTTCTCGAGGTGCGTGACCACACCGCCTTTCTGTTCGACAACATCATGCATGTGGCCGTCACAATAGGGATGTGACCCGTTCAGGAGATCGGCGGGCGGATCACCCCAGTACCAGTTGTCCCGGACCTTTTGCAGATTGCCGTTGATGCCACCGGTTGCAACGATGGTCTGATCTCCGTAGAACTCCAGCTGTTCGCCCGTCGCCTCAATCTCACCGCGGCAACCGGCAATACGTCCGCCCTCTTCCACCAGATCGGAAACACGACACCCGAACACATAATTCAGCTTGTCGCGGTTTGCATGGCTGGCCAGTAATTCGACAAAGCGTTCCACGAGCCCCAGACCCGTACCCCACATGATGTGATAACGAGGGACGCTATTGCCGGGCACATAGTTGCCGCGCTCGACCCAGTTCACGGCCGGCATGAAGCGCATGCCCTTATCGCGCAACCAGTGAAATACGCGGTCGGCACTCTGTTCGACGTAGGCCTCGGCCCAGCGTTGCGGCCAGACATCCGCATCCGGGAATTCGGCGAAAGAACGCCAGTCTGACAGCGCGAGGGCCGGCGTATCCTTGACGCCCATTCGCCGCTGTACGGGTGTGCCCACCAGCGCCATGCCACCGAACGCGGTGCGCGCCAGACCGCCAACATTGGCGGCGTCATGACGATCGATAATTGTCACCGACCTGCCTTGCTCAAGGCACTCGTGCGCGGCCACCAGCCCCGCGATACCTGCGCCAATTACTACTATGTCGCTATGGCGATCGGGCATACAATAATCCTGTAACTGTTTTTAGTTGTACATTTGTACAGCATTTATGATCTTTCGATAGTGGCATTTTCGGTAGCCTCACACAATGAATTCACGCCTGCAAAAATTCTTATTCCTGTTACTCCTTTCACCCGGACTGACCCTCGCCGCCGATGCGGAAACTGGCAAGGCACTGTATGGCACGTGCATCGCTTGCCATGGCGCCAACGCTGAAGGCAATGTAGAACTCCTTGCCCCGGGCCTTGCCGGCCAGTCTGAATCCTACCTGGTTCGCCAGCTCTGGGATTTCCGGAACGGCAAGCGCGGCGCGAACCCCGATGATGCGGCTGGTGCCCAGATGCGCCCAATGGCGCTGGCGCTGGTCGACGGGAAAGCGATTGCTGATGTCGCTGCCTATCTCGCCGCGCTCCCCGCCAACCAACCTGCTGCTACGGTCCACGGCAACGCCGAGAACGGTCAAGAGCAGTTCACGAACAAGTGTGGCGCCTGCCATGGCGGCCAAGGCTGGGGCAATGAAGCACTGTACACGCCACGATTGACCGTCATCGGTGACAGCTACCTTGTGCGGCAGGTCAGAAACTTCCAGAAAGGTGTTCGGGGTGCTCACGAGGAAGCCAAACTCGGACAGCAGATGAAGAGGATGTCCATTCT
>CBDUKI010000331.1:0-1568 GCA_965367765.1 uncultured Henriciella sp. | reverse complement strand
CTGGCCGAGCATGTTGCCCGGGTCTGGCAGGGTGGCAGCGGGCCGGGCGGAGCGCCCTATGTCATCTGCACCGGCGGCGAACCCTTGTTGCAACTGGATGAAGCCGCGATCAGCGCCCTCAAGGCGAAGGGATTCGCCATTGGCATAGAGACAAATGGCACGCTGCCAGCGCCCGTCGGGCTCGACTGGATATGCGTCAGCCCCAAGGCAAACGCGCCTCTCAAACAGGCAAGCGGCAATGAACTGAAGCTGGTTTTCCCGCAAACCGAGCCAGAAGCGCAACCAACATGCTTTGAAAGTCTGCAGTTTGAGCACTTTTTTCTGCAACCCAAAGATGATAGGGCGCAAGCCCAGAACATTGCGGCCGCGGCCGCCTACTGCATGAAGCACCCGAAATGGCGATTGAGCTTACAGACACACAAACTGATCGGCCTGCCCTGAACGTCGAGGGCCAGGTGTTCGAGATCACCAAGGCCGTGCACTTCGAGGCGGCGCATTTCATGGGCGGTAAGCCTGAGGGCCATCCCTATCGCAACCTGCATGGCCATTCCTTCCGCCTGGAAGCAACCGTGGCTGGCACGGTGCAGCCGGGCGCCGAATGGGTGCAGGATTTTTCAGACCTGGCGAACATCCTGCAAGCGACAGCGCAGAAACTCGACCATTGCCTGCTGAATGAGATTGATGGCCTGTCCGTGCCGACGCTTGAACGCATCTGCCTGTGGGTCGCCAATGATTTGCGCACCCGCTTGCCCGGCCTGAAAAAGGTTGTCCTGGCCCGTCCGAGCCTGGAAGAACGCTGCGCCCTGGTGATTGAGCAGGATTAAGCGGCCCGCGAATAGGCTTCGCGCATCCAGTTCTGTACGTCATGATCAAACTGGTCCGGGCTTTCCAGCCTGACCCGGTGGCTGCACATCGCATTATAGGGTTCCAGCCGTCCGCCTGCCGGTTCGCCTTTCAGGGCCAGGCCAAGGTCGATGCGCGTCTTGGTGGCCGGGGTGATCAGGGCAAACTGTTTCTTTCGGCGCAGGCTTACACTGGCCTTTTTCGGGGCGACCTCGACATCGCTGCCAAGCGATTGGGCGAATGCGGTGATCACATCATACAGCGGTTTAAGGCTGGCTTTGGCCCCGGCATATTGGGCTGCGACGAGGTCAATCTCCTCGCCGGTCTCCCGGGCCTTGCTGGCAATCAGATTGGCAAAGCCATGCGTGACACCATGCTCGGTCTTCAGCAGCTTGACGATCTCACCATGTTTCTCGAGGCCGCTGCTGGCGATCAGTTTCAGCCATGCATCCAGCGGTTTGCCGGTCTTTTCCGGCAGATTGTCCAGCATGGTCTGCAATTGTTTGTCGACGGTGTTGGCCATGTTCCCCTCTGTTTATGCCTCTGTGATTGCAGACCATCATCCCACCATGACGGGTCCGCAAGGTCCAGACCCGCGCGCCGCATGGGTGGTGAAGACAAGCCCGCAAATTCGGTTTACGCCTTTGGAAAAACAGCGGGAGGCAAGCCATGTACAAGGTCAATCTGAGCGAATCCTACTTTCCGGCTTCCGGTGGGCCTGAACC
>CBDUKI010000330.1:0-1575 GCA_965367765.1 uncultured Henriciella sp. | reverse complement strand
TTCATTGATGCGCTTGGACTTCTCCTTGGCGAACAACACATTGTGCATTTCCCAGACCTCATTATTGGCCAGGGTCAGCTCAATATCGCCCGTGATCCCAAGGCCGAGCATGCGGTGGCGCAGGAAGTCATCCTTCTTGTAGGTACAGCGCGCGCTGGCGCCGCTCTCAGCCCGGTCGCCCGTGCCCCAGACAACGCGCTGGTGCACCTGGCCAGGCGCAACCTCATAGAACCGCACGCGGTCAAACCCGAAAATCATCACCGCCCACATCACGAATACGGTCACGAACATGAACAGGTAGAAGGTCGAACTCATCGTGATATCGAGCTGACCGAGAAACCGCGCCAGCGGTGTGAACAGGTTACCCATCGCCAGCAGGATCGCACCAATGGCCAGCAACAGCCCAAAGATAACTGAGTTAGCCCCGCGCAGGCGGACCGTGGTGGAGAAGATCACGAAGACCAGTGCAAACACGAAGGTCTGGCCCTGCATTCGCTCCGCCGCTTGCTCATTCAGCAAGCCGGTGCCCTGAAAGAAGAAGAACAAGAAGCCGAGCAGCCAGACCGGCCACCAGTAGAGGATCGGTGAATGCGTGTAGACCTTCAGCGTCTTTAACGCATTCAGTGGCAAAGTCGTTTGCTTTCCCTCCGGCGCGCCAGCGCCAGCTGTTTCATTTGTCTCACTCATGTCCATCCCTCGCCATTTGCCTTGCGGAAAGCATAGCCCGGCTGGAATTTTCTACAATATCAATTCCTTCTGCGCGGACGCCTATGGACGCGGCGGGCGAGCGCGATAGACTTCGCCAAACGGAGGAGACCCCATGACACGCCTAGCCACCCTTTTTGCCGCCAGTGCCCTGACGGCCAGCCTCGCCGCCTGTGTTGCCGTTGCTGACACGTCAGACCCAGCCCGTGTTGAGATCACCGCCGGTATGCCCACCGCTGGCACCAACCTGCACGATCTGTATCTCTACCTGCACCGTAATCCGGAATTGTCATTCAAGGAGCGCAAGACCTCCGCCATTCTCGCCAATGAGATGGAAAGCCTCGGCTTCGAGGTCACGCGCGGCGTTGGCCAGGACTGGATTGCGGCCAAGTCAACGCGCGACCAGGGTACGATCCGCGATACGGTGGCAGGTTATGGTGTCGTCGCCGTGATGCGCAACGGCGATGGCCCGACCGTTCTGATCCGTACCGACATGGATGCCCTGCCCGTCGGCGAACAGACCCACCTGCCTTATGCCTCTGAAGTCGTCGATGAAACATGGACGGGTGTGACCAATGGCGTGATGCATGCCTGTGGCCACGACATTCACATGACCTCATGGGTTGGCACGGCGCGGGAACTGGTGGCCAACAAGGACAAATGGTCCGGCACTTTGGTCATGATTGCCCAGCCGGCGGAAGAGCTGGGACTCGGGGCTGTGGCGATGATCGAGGATGGCCTGTTCTCGCGCTTCCCGCTACCCGACTATAATCTTGGCCTGCACGTCTCAGCCGCAGCGCCCGCTGGCACGGTGGCCTATTCGTCCGGCTTTGCCCTCGCCAATGTCGATAGCGTGGACATTACCGTCAA
>CBDUKI010000329.1:0-1577 GCA_965367765.1 uncultured Henriciella sp. | reverse complement strand
CATCTGTGCGCTCGGCGATGCAGCGGCTTGGCCGGTGCAGGGCCTGATCCGCCACTTCCGTCACGAAATCGAAGACCGTATCACCCAGTACCGCGCGCCTCGTGCGCTGGTTCAGGGCCACACGGTGGCAGCGGAGTAGGGATATGAAAGCATCCCTGACCATTCTCTGGTGTGCTGCGCTCATGGTTTACGGCGCCAAGCTGATGCTTGGCCTATACTATGATGAAGCGCCGCTGTTCACCGTGAAGTCGGCCATGGATGTCTGTTATCTTGCCCTGTTCATCACCACTGGCGGGATCGTCCTGTTTGCCTATGCAGGCGTCTTCTGGAAGCAATTGCTTTGGGGCAGCATCATTTTCGGGGCGTTCTCCATCGTGGCCTATCTCGCCATGGCGGCCCGTCAGGATACGCCCGAACATGCCGTGCCAACCTTTCTCACCCTCATCCTGTGCGCTGTGACCTGGGGCTTCATTCGCAAGCCCGGCCCGACAGCGTTCAACCTAATGGAAGATGATTGAAACCCATGTCAGACGATCTTTTCAAACTGAACATTGATGGCCAGGACATTGAGGTGCCGCGCTCCTATACGCTGATGCAGGCGTGTGAAGAGGCCGGGGCGGAGATTCCGCGTTTCTGTTACCATGAGCGCCTGTCCGTGGCTGGCAATTGCCGGATGTGTCTGGTTGAGTGGAAGGGTGCACCCAAGCCGATTGCCTCGTGTGCGCAAACGGTTGGCGACATGCGCATGAACCCGGATGGCACCCCGCCAAACATCGCGACCAAGGGCGATTATGTCGAGAAAGCCCGCAATGGCGTGATGGAATTCCTGCTCATCAACCACCCGCTGGATTGCCCGATCTGTGACCAGGGCGGCGAGTGTGACCTGCAGGACCAGGCCGTTGCCTATGGCCGTGCCGGGTCTCGCTTCGAAGAAAACAAGCGTGCTGTTGAAGACAAGAATATGGGCCCGCTGGTCAAGACGATCATGACCCGCTGCATTCAGTGTACCCGCTGCGTACGCTTTGCGGCTGAGGTTGCCGGGGTCGAGGAGCTCGGCATGATCTCGCGCGGCGAAAATGCCGAGATCACGACCTATCTGGAAAAATCGCTGACTTCGGAACTGTCGGGCAATGTCATCGATCTGTGCCCGGTCGGGGCGCTGACCTCGAAGCCCTATGCCTACAATGCGCGCCCATGGGAGCTGCGCAAGACAGAAAGCGTCGATGTGATGGACGCGCTCGGCTCCAATATTCGCGTTGATGCCAAGGGTGATGCTGTGATGCGCATCATGCCTGTCATCAATGAAGAGGTGAACGAGGAGTGGCTGTCAGACAAGTCACGCTTCATCTGGGATGGCTTGGCCCGCCAGCGTCTTGATACGCCTTTCGTGCGCAAGGATGGCAAACTGACCAAGGCGAACTGGGGTGAGGCTTTCGAAGCGGTCAAGGCCGCGCTATCTGTCCCGGCTGACAAGATCGGCTTTGTGGCGGGTGACCTGATCGAGGTCGAGCAGGCCAAGGCCGCGCTGGACCTTGCCCGCGCCCTTGGCATCCAGAGCACCGATTGTCGCCCGGCTG
>CBDUKI010000328.1:0-1599 GCA_965367765.1 uncultured Henriciella sp. | reverse complement strand
GATCAAGGAGGCGCGGCTTGACAGCGTGCTTGAACAGATCGCCCTGCCGGATGACGTCATTCACCTCAAGATCGACACCCAGGGCTATGAGCGGTTTGTTGTCGAAGGTGCGGGTGCGCTCTTGCCCCGCATCGGGTCCGTGCGCATGGAAGTGGCGGTTAGCGAAGTCTATCGGGGGGAAACCATTCTTCCCGACATGATCACGCTGATGACCGGGCTGGGGTATATCCTGATCGACGCTTGGGATGCCTGGCGCCACCCCAAAAGCGGAGAGGTTTTGCATTTCGATTTGTTGTTTCGACGCCGGACACCGCATGACCCGGCGGCTGCAAAACCCCGGGGTCAGGGCGCCTTGTCCTGAACGGGCGCTGTGGCCTCTTGCTGTGCGCGCAATGCCCGACCGAGCCAGCGGATCTTGCGGGCCGGATGGGCCCGCGCGATGGCCACCCGGCCCAGCGGTGGCGGCCCGCGGAAAACCGGTGGCAAATCGGGATGCACGCCCAGGATAAAGCCATCATGGCTGGTGGTTTCGGTGTCGAAATCAGCGGCCAGTTCGGTCCGGTATCCCGCCTTTTGCAGCTGCTCCATGGTTCTCTGGTGCAACGCCTGACTGTGGGTTGAGACAAACCAATACCCCACCCGGCGTTCGCTCAGCGCCTTGGTGGCCCCCTCCAGCATTTCGCCCTCATACCCCTGGATATCGGCGTGCAGCACATCCAGCCAGATCCTTCCCTGCGCCGCCATCCAGCTGTCCACCTCGAACTGGCCCTTTCCGACGAAAGCCTCGTGATAGCTGCCCTCAAGCCCGTTCAGCGTCAGGTTGGCGCGGCCAACGCGGGCATTGTCCGGCTCGGGTTCAACCATGTGCAGGGCGGCTTTGGGCCGTTGCTTTTTCAACCACATCGAATAATGGGCCCAATAGGCTCCCAATTCCAGCATGACGGGGGTCTCGGGCAGATGCGGCAGCATCTCCTGAAAGGCAAATTCCTCCAGCGGTTCATGCACCCCGCGATTGATCACCAGAATATCGCTGAACCCCTGATAATAGGCCATTGGCCCACTGAAATGCACCCGGTTGCCATTGTGCAGGGTCACATATTTCTGATCCGTCACCATCCCGGCCTTCGGGTGGCGCGCGATCAGCAGGTTCAGCGGATCGGCGACAATCTCGCGAAAGCGGCCCTTGAAATCGCCGGGGGCGGCCTTGATCAGCATCGGGTCTCCTTTTCCGGGATAAGCAAAGAAATGCCCTTTTTTTCATCTGGCGGATCATATGGGCCAGAGCCTTAGCATTGCGGCGGCTGGTCCGCCGTCTAGGGGGCGCCCTCCAGCGCTTGGTGAAATGCGCGCCGCACGCTTTGGCCCAACCGCTCGCGTTCTGCCACCAGAAGGTCGGTATCAGAAAACAGGTTCGCCAGCAGATGCTGCGTCTCGCGAAAGGCCTCAAAGAACGCCGCATCAAATGTCATGGCGCGGACGCGTTCCGCGGCATCAGCCGGGGACAGGCCGCTCAGATTGAGCCAGCTTTCGTCGGGCAGGGCGAAGTCGTGAATGCGATGTTCGGGCGTGGCGTAATAAAGCGGCATCGCCCCGCAGGCG
>CBDUKI010000327.1:0-1606 GCA_965367765.1 uncultured Henriciella sp. | reverse complement strand
GGCATCCGGCGCGGCGATCCGGGAGGGGCAACGCTATGAGTCGCAAGCTTTCGCCCGACCAGGAGTTCAGCCGCCGAACGGTAATAGCCGCATCTGGCGGCGGGGTACTGTTTGCAGGCCTGATCGCGCGCCTGTTCCAGCTGCAGATTCTCGACCATGAGCGTTACCAGGCCTTTGCCCGGGAAAACAGCGTGCGCCTGGTTCTGGCCCCTCCCATGCGCGGGCGCATTCTTGATCGCTTTGGTCGCCCATTGGCCGCCCATCGCCAGGCCGGACGCGTGTCGATCGTGCGCGAACAGGCTGGGGACGTCGCCGGGGTGCTCAAGGATATTGCCAGATATATCGACCTGTCGCCGGAGCGCCAGGAGAGGATCATCGACGAAACCCGGCGCCAGGCAGAGTTTTCGCCGGTCATTGTGGCCAATGAGCTATCCTATGAGGATTTCGCCAAGATGTCCCTGCGCGCGCCGGAACTGCCTGGCGTCCTGGTCGAGATGGCGGCGACCCGGTCGTATCCGCGCGGGCGCGATTTTGCCCATGTTCTTGGCTATGTTGCCAAGCCCAACCAGGCGGACATTTCCCGCGAGACCATGGCGACACTGAGCCAGTCGTTCGGCGTCGATGTTCCACCTGAGGATTTCGACAATTGGCTGAAAGGGCGCTACCAGCGCGGCGGCCTCGACCGGTTTTTCGACCAGCACAGCCAGTATGTCAGCCATCGCGAGACGATTGACGATGTCTTCCGCTCGGTCAGCCGCCTGCTCAAGCACCCAAACATGCGCACCGGGCGCGCTGGCGTCGAACGCTATGCGGAAGACTGGCTGCGCGGCCAGGCCGGGTATCGCAAATACGAATCGAATGCTGCAGGCCGCGTGATCCGTGAGATCGAGGAGCCGGAAATCGGCCCCAAACCCGGCAAGGACTTGCATCTGACCGTTGATGCCGAATTGCAGAAGGTCGCGATTGACCGGTTTGGCGAGGAGAGCGGGGCCGCTGTGGTGATCGATATTGCCACGGGCGATATTCTGGCTTTTGTCTCAACCCCGGCCTTTGACCCGAATGATTTCGTCAACGGCATCAGCCAGGCCGATTACGACCTGCTGCGCTTCAATGACCGCTCGCCGCTTTATCACAAGGCTTATGACGGCACCTATCCGCCTGGCTCGACCTTCAAGATGGTCGTCGCCACGGCAGCACTGGAAGCCGGGATCAACCCGAACGAGCGGGTCTATTGCAACCAGAAATACCATTTCGGAAATCGGACCTGGCACTGCTGGAAGCGCGGCGGGCATGGGTCGGTCAACATGCATCAGGCCATCAAGGGCTCTTGCGATGTTTATTTTTACGAGATCGCGCGCCGGACTGGGGTCGAGAAGATTGCCGAAGTCTCGCGCAAGTTCGGTTTCGCCCAGAAATGGGATCTTGGCTTGATGGGCGGGCGCGCCGGGGTTGTTCCTGACGATGCCTGGAAACGCCGGGTGCATGGCGAAAAATGGTATGAAGGCGAGACGTTGAACTATGGCATTGGCCAGGGTTACCTGACCGCTTCGCCATTGCAGCTGGCCTTGATGTCGCCCCGGATTGCCGCTGAGGGCGCGATCATCAG
>CBDUKI010000326.1:0-1636 GCA_965367765.1 uncultured Henriciella sp. | reverse complement strand
AGGCCCCCGTCGGCCCGCCAATCTGCACACGGCTGCCACCTAATGCGGAAATCAGGAACCCGGCGACAATGGCTGTGACCAGCCCCTTTTGCGGATCAGCGCCGGACGCGATGGCAATGGCAAGGCTCAGTGGCAGCGCCACCATCGCCACCGTGATACCCGCAAAAAGGTCCGCGATGAAGATCGGCCAGCTATAGGACTGTAGCGTTGTGATGATCTTAGGTAAGCGCATTGGCGCTTTGTGTAGCGCAACCGTGCGCTTTTTACAGCTGCAATTACGTGCGGTAATTGCCGCAGGGACCTGCGACAGTGATCGAGCCAGTTTAGCATTGGCAGTGCAGCGCGGGATGGTTAGACAGGGGGCATGATACCGAACACATACCCGACCCTGAATTTTGACCTTGGCGAGACGGCTGACATGATCCGCGAGACGGTGATGGCCTTTGCCCAGAACGAAATCGCGCCGATTGCCGCTGAGGTTGATCGCACCGACACTTTCCCGCGCCACCTGTTGCCCAAGATGGGCGAACTGGGCCTGCTCGGTATAACCGTCGAGGAGGAGTGGGGCGGCACCGGGCTTGGCTATCTTGAACATGTCGTCGCGATGGAAGAGATTTCCCGCGCCTCGGCCTCTGTCGGCCTGTCCTATGGGGCCCATTCCAACTTGTGCGTGAACCAGCTTCGCCGCTGGGGCACGGATGCGCAGAAGACGCGCTATCTCGGCAAGCTGGTCACCGGCGAACATCTTGGCTCGCTGGCGATGAGTGAGACCGGGGCTGGCTCTGACGTCGTGTCGATGAAGCTGCGCGCCGAGAAGAAGGGCGACCAGTACATCCTTAACGGCTCGAAGATGTGGATCACCAATGCGCCGGATGCCGATACGCTGATCGTCTATGCCAAGACCGAGCCGGACAAGGGCTCGCGCGGCATCACCGCCTTCATCATCGAGCGTGGGTTCAAGGGGTTTTCCGTGGCCCAGAAGCTCGACAAGCTGGGCATGCGCGGCTCCGAAACCGGGGAACTGGTCTTCGAGGACTGCGCCGTGCCGGAAGAGAATGTCATGGGCCCGCTCAATAGCGGGGTCGAGGTGTTGATGTCCGGTCTCGACTATGAGCGCGCGGTTCTGTCGGCCGGGCCGACCGGCATTATGCAGGCCTGTATGGATGTCGTGCTGCCTTACCTGCATGACCGCAAGCAGTTCGGCAAATCCATCGGGGAATTCCAGCTGATGCAGGGCAAGCTCGCCGACATGTATGTGCAGATGAATGCCGCCAAGGCCTATGTCTACGCCGTCGCCAAGGCCTGCGACCGGGGCGAGACGGCGCGCAAGGATGCGGCCGGGGCGATCCTCTATGCCGCCGAGACGGCGACCAAGCTGGCGCTGGATGCGATTCAGGTGCTTGGCGGCAATGGCTATATCAATGAGTATTCTACCGGGCGCCTGCTGCGCGATGCCAAGCTCTATGAGATCGGTGCCGGAACCAGCGAGATCCGCCGCTGGCTGATCGGGCGCGAACTGTTCGGCGAGACGGGCTAGGCTTCGGATTCAGCCGCTTCGTTTGGCACATAGCAAAGCGCCAGGAGGTCGGTCTGTTTCAGGGCGGCCTTGGCGGCGATATAGCCGGCCTCGACGGCC
>CBDUKI010000325.1:0-1647 GCA_965367765.1 uncultured Henriciella sp. | reverse complement strand
CCCGACGCGCCGCTGCAACCACTTTCGGCAAGAGGGAGATGCCCTTCATGTCCGGTTTAAGGGCCGAAAAGTCCGGTCGCTTGACGATGCCGGCAAAGCAGACCTGTTTGCAGCCGGCTTTCTGGAACGCCTTGATCACCTTGCCAATCTCGGCCAGGCCGATGATTTCACCGGGAAACGGGTCCAGCGCCGGTTCGACAAAGCCTTTCAGGCGCACGACATAGACCCCCTGCCCGCGCCCCACCGCCGCTTCGGCGACCTGGACCGGCAACTGGCCGAGACCGGCAATGATCCCAAGAGGCGCGTCCTGACTGGCCATTATCGCGGCAGGCACAGGGCCCGGTTCTTGTTGGTCTTGATGAATTCGACGATCTGCATGACTTCCGGTGTGTCGGCAAAGGTTTCGGCAGTGTCTTCCAGGCGTTCGGTAAACGTGCCTTCCTTGGCGTATAGCAGGCGATAGGCCGCGCGCAGGTCGTGGATCGTCTTGCGGTCAAAGCCGCGCCGTTTCAGGCCGACCACGTTCAGGCCCGCCAGGTGGGCATGATTACCGACGACAGAGCCGTATGGTATGACATCGGCGACGAGGATCGAGCCACCGCCAACAAAGGCGTGATGCCCGATGCGGCAGAACTGGTGGACCGCAACTGCGCCGCCCATCCAGACAAAGTCACCTGTCGTGACATGGCCGCCAATATGGGTGTTGTTGGCAATCACGTTCTGGTTGCCGATGACACAATCATGGGCGACATGCGTATGCGCCATGAACAGGCATTTCTCACCAATCCGGGTGGTGCCGCCATGTTCAGGGCTGCCTGTGTGAGCGGTTGTGTGCTCGCGCAGGATCGTTCCAGCACCCACCTCCAGCCGCGAGTCCGCACTCGGCTTGTAGCCCAGCACTTGCGGGCCGCCGCCAATCACCGCGCCGGGAAACACTTCGACGCCCTCTCGCAGCACTGTGCGGCCAATCACCATGGCCTTGGGATGGATGACGGTATTGTCTTCCAGCGTCACATCCTTGCCGATATGGGCATAGGCACCAATGTGGACGTTGGTGCCAATTTCGGCACCGTCCTCGATGATAGCGGTGGGGTGAATAATGGCGCTCATCGGACCTATTTCTTTTTCGGTGTGGTTTGTTTCTGAAGCCAGGCAACCTCGCGCAGGTATTGCCGGATTGGCTTGGCCGGGGTCCCGCCCCAGGTCTCGCCAGCAGGGATATCACGGAAGATGCCGGCCGAGGCCGCAAGCTGCGCCCCTTCGCCAATATGGACATGATCGGCAATGCCGACGCGCCCACCCATGCGCACGCCATCCTCAACTGTCACGGTGCCTGAAATGCCGGTAAAGCTCGCCATGAGAACACTTCGCCCAAGCACGACATTGTGTCCAATCTGACAGAGATTATCGATCTTGGTCCGCTCGCCGAGAATTGTGTCCGTGAAGGCACCGCGGTCGATGCAGGTATTCGCCCCGATCAGCACGTGGTCCTGGATAATCACCCGGCCCCATTGTGGTATATCTTCTGCGCCACTTGGCCCGCCCGTCACCCCGAACCCGCTTTCGCCGATGCGCGCGCCCGACAACACCGTGACATCATTGCCGACCAGCGCGGTCTCGTACTGGCGAAAGGCGACTTTGACTTCG
>CBDUKI010000324.1:0-1658 GCA_965367765.1 uncultured Henriciella sp. | reverse complement strand
ACCTATCCGAACGGACCATGGGCGATGGTCACTTTTGTCTTCTTTGTGGTCACGCTGGGCTTCCTTATCCTGCAGCCGGACATTGGCCAGTCGGCGCTTCTGACGGCGGCTTTCATCGTGACCTTCTTTGTGTCCGGCCTGCCATGGCGCTGGGCAGCGGTCTTCGCGGGCGGCGGCCTGGGCCTGGCGGGCCTGCTCTATGCCGCCCTTCCACATGTCCGCTTCCGGGTGAACAGCTTCATCAATCCCACGGAATATGACACCTATCAGATCGACAAGGCGAGCGAAGCGATCGGGCGCGGCGGCCTGTTTGGCGTCGGTCCTGGAGAGGGCAAGGTGAAGACCTCACTGCCGGATGCCCATACTGATTTCATCTACGCTGTCATGGGCGAGGAGTTCGGCTATGTCGCTGCCGTCGCGGTGATCTTCATGTTCGGCTTTATCGTGTGGAAGGGGCTGCGCGCCTCGGCCCGGCTGCACGACCCGTATCCACGCGCCGCAGCGAGCGGATTGTTTGCGCTTTTTGGCCTTCAAGCGGCCATAAATATCGCGGTAAATGTCAGCCTGATCCCGCCCAAGGGCATGACACTGCCTTTCGTGTCCTATGGCGGGTCTTCGATGCTGGGAACGGCCCTGACACTGGGCCTGGCGCTGGCCCTGATCCGACGCGGTTCGGCAAACTGGAGAGGCTGACAGATGAGTGACAAACCGCTCGTGGTAATAGGTGCAGGTGGCACGGGTGGCCACATGTTCCCGGCTGCCGCCTTTGCCGAAGAGATGCGCGCACGTGGCTGGCAGGTTGGTCTGATTTCCGATGTGCGTGGCCTGCGCTATGCAGAGACCTTTCCGGCAGACTGGAAGCTGGAGGTCAAGGCGGCCAGCCCCAATCTGCGCAAGCCGTGGACGCTGCCGGGCACATATTTCAAGCTGCGCGCAGGTGTGAACACGGCGGTTCGCAAGTTCAAGCAGCAGCGCCCGGCCCTGGTGGCTGGCTTTGGTGGTTACCCGGCCTATCCGGCGCTGAGCGCGGCCCGGCGACTGAATATCCCGATGATCGTGCATGAGCAGAACGCTGTTCTCGGCCGGGTCAACCGCGCCTTCGCCAAGCGGGCCGACCTGGTGGCCTCCGGCTTTGCGCGGCTCGACAGATTGCCCCACGGCTCGGCGCATGTTGCGGTTGGCAACCCGGTGCGCGGGCCGATCATTGCCGCGTCTGACGTGGCTTATCCCCCGACAGAGGGGGACCTGACCGTGTTCATCACTGGTGGCAGCCAGGGTGCGCGCATCCTGGGTGAAGCCGTGCCGCTGGCACTGTGCAATCACCTGCCAGCGCCGCTGCGCGCGCGTCTGAAAGTCGTCCAGCAAGTGCGTGAAGAACAGCTGAACCAGGTCCGTACCATGTATGAAAAGGCAGGGATCCGCGCCCGGTTGGAGACGTTTTTCAGTGACATGCCTGAGCAATTGTCTGCTGCTCACCTGGTCATTGCCCGCTCCGGGGCCGGAACGGTCAGCGACATTGCCGTGATGGGGCGGCCAAGCATCCTGATCCCGCTGAAGATCGCCATGGACGACCATCAGACGGCGAATGCCGAAGGCCTGGCCGAAGCTGGCGCAGCCGATGTCGTGCTTGAGGACAATGTCTACCCGAACCTGCTGGG
>CBDUKI010000323.1:0-1669 GCA_965367765.1 uncultured Henriciella sp. | reverse complement strand
TTCCTCTTTCGACTTGAAATAATTGTAGAATGTCCCGGATGCGAGATTGGTCTCGCGGATGATATCGCGGATCGAGCAGGCTTCATAACCGATACGGGCAAAGACTGAACGGGCCGCATCCAGGATCGCCTTGCGATTGGCAGCCTTGGCGCGGGCGCGCTTGCCGCGGGCGATTCCAAGCTCGGCCAGTTTTGGCATCTGCGACTCCCTCATACTCCGAGTCCGAGTAATGGTCAGATTGGTGACACTGCGTCAACTTTATCTTGCTGTTCGCGGTCAATTCGCCGCCGTCGCCCGATTGTCAGCACCATGCCCCACAGCGCCCGCAGCAGGATCAGGCCGAGCACGCCAAGTAGCGGCTGGCCAAGCACCGCCATCGCGCCAGCCCCGGCGAAGATGGCGATATGCAGGACCACGACGCGGCCATAGGGCTTGGCCATCTCACTGCCAGGGTCAGTCTCGCGAAATTCACCCCGCCCGATGAAATCACGCGCGAACAGATAGGCCTGTAAGGCGATGATGGCAGCGAGGAAGGTCGCCATATGCTGACCGCTCGACAGGGCCGCCCCGATCAGGCCGAACGGCGACATGAAGTCGGCCCCCTGCGGCGCATGCATATAGGCGAAGGTGTGCAGGAAGATGCCATGCACGAAACAGAACATGCCGTAATGGAAGACGAAGAACGGGCCGAGGAAGACCATGCCGATCAGGCCGATCGGGTGTTCCTTCATCGAGGCGGCGATCATGCGGGCCAGCGCAAAGGCGCCGATGACGAGGTTCTCGAGCCAGTACAGGAAGACCAGTGGCGCCAGCCCCCAGCCAAGCGTGAGGACGGCGACGGCGGGAAACAGGTCGACCGCCAGAATGACCAGCGCCACCGGGTCGCGATAGGTGCGCGCCAGGGTCGAAGGGTCAAAGAAGCGGGCCATAGCTCAGCTCAGCTCGTCAAGGCCGGACCAGGCCGGAAAGGTCAGCGGGTCATTCGCCTTCAGGCCCCAGGCCTTTTTCGGCGTGTGATAGTTCCCGGTGAGAATTTCATAATGCAGGTGAACCGCCGTGGCATTGCCGGTATCACCCATCATGCCAAGCGGCTGGCCGAACCCAATGGCCTGGCCGGGATGCAGGCCAGAGGCGAAATAGGACAGGTGCGCATAGCGTGTGTAGACGCCGCTGCCATGCGAGATCAGCACCTGGTTACCGAAGCCGCTCAGGGTCGAGACTTCTACAATGGTTCCGGGAGCGGCTGAATAGATTGTCCCGGCTGGGCGCGATTGCAGGTCCAGGCCCTTGTGGGCGCGCCCATTGCGCTGACCGAACCCGGACGTCACACAGACATCATTGGCCGGAACACTGGCCAGGACCACACCGTGCACCACGATCAGCGGGGCAAAGTCGCGCACGCGCCGGTCAGGCATCGTGTCCGGGCGGTTGGACATGCGCATATTGCAGACATAGAGGTCAAGATTGGGCTGGAACGGACCTTGTTCAGGCACGTTGACCGGGGTTTCGGCACCTTGTGGTCGTAACGGCTTGCCATGCGGATAGTGAACCGGCGCAGGACTGGAGCACGCCCCGACCAGGGCGGCAGAGAGGACTGCAACTGTTGTCCGCATGGTTCAGGCTCCCGAAGGGCGAGCCTCAGGCGGTGGCCTTTGCTCGCTTTTTTCCG
>CBDUKI010000322.1:0-1714 GCA_965367765.1 uncultured Henriciella sp. | reverse complement strand
CCCGATTGTGGCTCCGCCATTAATCATCCTCGGGGCAGACCCGGTCTGGTTGGCCATCCTTATGGCGCTAAACCTGCAGACCAGCTTCCTGACGCCGCCCTTCGGCTTCGCCCTGTTCTATTTGCGTGGTGCAGCCCCCGACAGCGTCAAGACCAGCGAGATATGGGCCGGCGCGGTACCGTTCATCGGCCTTCAGATCATCATGATCCTGATGGTCGCCGCTATCCCGGCACTCGCGACCTGGCTACCCGCCTTCGTACGATAAAGAAAACGCCCTCAAGAAGAATTGAGGGCGTTCCTTGCAATGTCTGAATTCTTTTTGGTGTCGCCTTCGTCCTAGAACTTCACCTCCGGTGCGACGCTGAGGTCGGCCCGCCCCTCGACGCCCAGGTCAAAGAATTCACGTGGCTCAAACCCGAAGCTGCCTGCGATGATCGAGGCTGGGAACTGTTCGCGGCCCGTATTGTAGTCCTGGACTGCAGAGTTGTAGAACCGGCGCGCGGCGGCGATCTTGTCTTCAATGATCGACAATTCGTCCTGCAGTTTCAGGAAGTTCGTATTTGCCTTGAGGTCTGGATAGGCTTCAGCCAGGGCAAACAGCTTGCCAAGTGAAGCGGTCAACATGCCTTCAGCCTGCGCCATTTCACCCGGTTTGGTGGCATTGACCGCCGAGTTGCGGGCCTGGATGACAGCGTCGAGCGTTTCCTTTTCGTGCCCGGCATAGCCTTTCACGGTCTCGACCAAGTTGGGCACCAGATTCTGGCGTTGCTTGAGCTGGACATCAATGTCCGCGAAGGCCTGATTACAACGCTGGCGCTTCGACACCAGGCCATTGTAAATGCCGATAATGAATACAGCGATGAGCGCAATAACGCCCAGTACGATCCAGAGCGGATTCATCTGCGTGTTCCCCTTCTATTGACGAGCCATACAGCTAGCCGTCATCGCCGGGCGAGGCAAGCGTGAGCAGGATGAACGCGCCTAAACCGTCTTGAAACGAATGGGGACAGACTTTGGTCCGCTGACGAATGAGGCCCGCATCCGTGTTGGCGTTCCGTCCAGTTCAACCGCCTTCAGTTTTGGCAACAGCTCTTCCCAGAGGATACGCATCTCCATACGGGCCAGGTGCTGGCCCAGGCAGACGTGCGCACCATAGCCAAAGGCAACGTGCTTGTTTGGTGACCGCTCAACATCGAACTTGTATGGATTGTCGAACTTATCCTCATCGCGATTGCCTGATGGGTAAGCGAGATAGAGCCAGTCATTCTTGGCAATTTTCTTACCGGCCAATTCCGTATCCGCCGTTGCCGTGCGCATGAAATGCTTCACGGGAGTTTCCCATCGGATGGACTCTTCAATCAGCCCACCGATCAGGCCGGGATTGTCCTTTACCTTGGCAAATTGATCAGGATCTTCGGCCATCGCCCAGAGCGCCGAGGCGGTCGTCGCAGAGGTCGTGTCGTGCCCTGCCGTCGCCGCGATGACATAATATGACATCGCTTCCAGGTGCCCCAGTGGCTCACCATTGATCTGGCCATTGGCAATGATACTGGCGAGATCCTCACGTGGCTTGGCCCGTCGATCCTCTGTCATGGCCGAGAAGTAGGCGAAAAAGTCGGCGACCGTCGCGTTCAGCATGGCAAGCATGTCATCCGTGTCGCCAAGCTCGCCTGAGCGGTTCACATCGGTGTCGGAATTTCCGAACAATTCCTGC
>CBDUKI010000321.1:0-1714 GCA_965367765.1 uncultured Henriciella sp. | reverse complement strand
CGGCTTGCCGGTCCCGATCGAGGCCCAGTGCGATACGCTCTGCCTGATCCCGATGCGTGGCGGGGCCGACAGCCTCAACCTCGCCCAGGCTACGGCCATCATGCTTTACGAAGGCTGGCGCCAGAGAGATTTTGCATGAATATCCAGTCGACCCTTTTCCTCGCTGACAACTGGGACCCGTCCCAGTACGCCCTGCTTGACAGCGGCGATGGCCACAAACTCGAGCGCTTCGGTTCGCAGACCATTATCCGGCCCGATCCACAGGCCTTCTGGCCACCCGCCACCCCTGTCGAGACCTGGACAGCCGATGCGCGCTTCGATGCCCGGACTGGGGATGATGAGCGCGGCCAGTGGCGAAAACTCAATCCAAGCGCGCCTGATGAGTGGCGGATGCACTGGAACGGCCTGCAATGTCATGCCCGGCGCACGCCGTTCCGCCATCTCGGCCTGTTCCAGGAGCACAGCGTCCATTGGCAGTATGCCCAACAGAAGATTCAGGGGGCCGATCGGCCCATCAATGTTCTGAACCTGTTTGGCTATACTGGCATGATGAGCCTCGCCTGTGCCCAGGCCGGAGCAAGCGTGACCCATCTCGATGCCAGTCCGAAATCAAATGGCTATGGCAAGGAGCACCAGACAATGAGCGGTCTGGATGACCGGCCCATTCGGTGGATTGCCGACGACGCGATGAAGTTCACCGCTCGCGAAATCCGCCGCGGCAATACTTATGACGCCATCATCCTCGATCCCCCCAAATTCGGGCGTGGCACCAAGAACGAGACCTGGCGCTTCGAGGAAGACCTGCCGGGCCTGCTCGAGAATGTCCGCGCCCTCCTGTCGGACCAGCCGCTTTTCATCATCCTGACCGCCTATGCCGTGCGCCTGTCACACATCGCGCTCGCCCAGGCGCTCGCCGGGCACCTTGAAGGGCTGGGCGGCACAATGGAAATGGGTGAAATGGCGCTCCCGCATGCCAAAGATGACCGGCTCCTGCCGACCGCGATATGCGCCCGCTGGCAAGCAGGTTCAAACTGACGGCATGACCTGCGAATGTTTGACGTTGCCGTAGGCAAAGCTGGTGTCGATCGAGGCGATACCCGGCACCCGGTGTAACTTAGAGCGCACGAAACCTTCATAGGCATCCAGGTCCGCCGCGATCACCCGCAACAGGTAATCCGAGCGTCCGGTCATCAGCCAGCAATCCATGACCTCGTCCATGTCCAACATGGCGCGCTCGAAAGCTTGCACAGCATCATCGCCATGGCGTTGCAGCTTGACCCGGATGAATACCGTAATTGGCAGGCCCCAGGCCTTCTGGTCGACCAGGGCCGTATATCCCTTGATGACCCCTGCCTCTTCGAGTATCCGCACACGGCGCAGGCAGGGTGATGGTGACAGGTTCACCATTTCCGACAATTCCTGATTGGTGAGTCGCCCATTGGCCTGCAGTGCCGAGATAATCTGTCGATCTTTCTGATCCATAACCGCCCCCTATTGAAAGATTCTGCCAATAATCTTTCAGTTCGCATGGCAATTTGCAAACTCCTACGTCGCGACATGCGCTAATATGACCCTATTCCATGAGAACAGGAGCACTTGCGTGAGTCACCCCAAATCATCCGGATTCGCGACCCAGGCCATTCACCATGGCTATAACCCGCTTGACGAGCAGGGTGCGCTAACCCCGCCTTTGCACCTGACCTCGACCTTCGCC
>CBDUKI010000320.1:0-1718 GCA_965367765.1 uncultured Henriciella sp. | reverse complement strand
CTTCTGTTCGGGGCTGGAACGCGTCCTCGTCATCGAGCACAAGCGCCCGCTGATCGAACAGCAATTGCGCGCCGCGCTCTACACGCTGGCGGATCGTCCGCTGATCGAAGGCAAGACCGACGCGTCCGGCCAGCCGCTGCTCAGCCAGACCGGCTCGATTACCGTGCCGTCCATGGCCCGCGCACTTGTTGGCGTGTTGCCTGACGGCTGGGACCGGACCCGCGCCGATGCTTATTTTGATCGTGTTGGGCGCGCCGGGGAGGGGGCACGTGCCAATGCCTCACCGACGGTGCGAACACCGCATTTCTGTTCTGGATGCCCACACAATACATCCACGAACGTACCGGAAGGGTCCCGAGCCCTTGCCGGTATTGGTTGTCACTACATGGCAAACTTTATGCCCGACCGCAAAACAGACATGACCAGCCAGATGGGTGGCGAGGGGATTGCCTGGGTCGGGCAGCATTTTGCCACGGACGAGAACCATATGTTCGTCAATCTCGGGGATGGCACTTATTCGCATTCTGGCTCGCTGGCGATCCGTGCAGCGGTGACGTCCGGGGCCAATATCACCTACAAGATCCTCTATAATGATGCGGTCGCGATGACTGGCGGCCAGCATGTCGAATCTGGCCAGACCCCGCAGCAGATTGCCCAGCAGGTTGAGGGTGAAGGCGTTGAGACCATCGTTATCGTCACCGAAGACGTGACCCGCTATGCCAACGTCAAGAATTTGCCCTGGCGAGTAAAAGTGCATGATCGCGCCGAGCTTGATGATGTCCAGCGCCAGCTGCGCGACACGCCCGGTGTCTCGGTCCTGATCTATGACCAGATATGCGCCACCGAAAAGCGCCGCCGCTCAAAGCGCGGCCTGCGCGCACCGGACCGCATGCGCGTGATGATCAATTCCGAAATCTGCGAGGGCTGCGGCGATTGCTCGATCAAATCCAACTGCCTGTCGGTCGAGCCGATCGAGACCGAACTGGGCCGCAAACGCAGGATCAACCAATCGACCTGTAACACGGACCTGTCCTGTGTGAACGGTTTCTGCCCGAGCTTCATCACCATCAAGGATGGCGAGTTCACCGCCGCCGACAAGCCGCGTCCTGAAATCGACGCGACTTCATTGCCTCTGCCGGAAACGCCCAGTCTCGAGCGCGCCTGGAACGTCCTGTTCACAGGCGTTGGTGGCACAGGGGTGACCACGGTGGCGGCCATCATGGCGATGGCGGCGCACGTCGATGGCAACGCTGCCTCCAGTCTCGACATGACGGGCCTGGCTCAGAAGGGCGGACCGGTGCTTAGCCATCTGCGCTTTGCCCGCGAGCCTGAAATGATCTCGACCGGGCGTGTCCCGCCCGCCAGTGCAGACTGTGTGATCGCCTGTGATCTCGTTGTTGCGGCCGGGGGCGATGCGCTCAACCTGATGGATGGCGAGCGCACAGCCGCCTATGCCAATTCCGACGTTACCCCAACCAGCGAATTCATTCGCGACCGTTCGAAGAAATTCGAAAGCGACATGTTGCAGGCAAGGGTCAAGCGCCAGGTTCAGGACTTTGCCGCCTTCGACGCGGAAGCGCTGGCCATCCTGTATTTCAATGACGCGATCTATACCAACATGATCATGGCCGGTTACGCCTGGCAGAAGGGCCAGGTGCCGATCTCGTTGCGCGGCATGTATCGCGCCATCAAGCTCAATGGCGTCAAGGCTCAGGACA
>CBDUKI010000319.1:0-1728 GCA_965367765.1 uncultured Henriciella sp. | reverse complement strand
CCACGGAGCCCTGCAGTTCGGTCGGCGCCTCGAACGGCTTGGCGGCGTCGGACCAGTATTCCTCGACGCTCTTGCCCAGATCCTGCGTGCCCTGATGGCCTATCTTGCCGCCCAGGTACTGCAGGCCAACACCAACGGATTCAGCCAGTCCCAGCCCACCATGCGCCAGGCCCTTGCCGGCCGCTTCTGCAAGCCCGGTTTCCTCTTGCTCAGGCGCCGTCTTGGCGACCGGATACCGCTCATAGACGCTACCAGTCGGCTTGGCCGGGGCGCCCTCGAAAGGGTCAATCCATTGCTGTGTATCGGCGGCTGGCGCGTCGGCGAAGGGGTCAATCCAGTTCTGCGCCATTCATCGGCCCTTCTGTGCGAGCAGTTCGTCCTGGCGGGCGCTCAGTCGCTGCAGTTGCTGCTGGAGATCCGGCGTCACCTTTCCTGATTTCTTGACCGATTCGCCGATGGCTTTCATGGCGGCCTGGATACTCTCAATCTCACGATCGATATTGGGATTGGTGGATGGGCGAGCGGTCGATTCCGGGACAGCGGGGGCGGTCTTCGGCCCAGCCTTCGGCGGCTGCAACCCAGCGGCCGGCTTCTGTTGTGACGACGCAGGCGCTTCACCAGTTCCCTGCCCGTATTTCTGCTCATAGAACGCCTTGGCGTCCGCCTCTGTCGCGCCCTTGTTCACTTCCAGGAATTTCTTTACGAATACATCCAGGCTCGGCGCCGATGTCGGCTGCGGCGCATCCCGCATGCTGCTGGCCGCTTCGGTCGTAATCAACTCGTCCAAGATCTTGTCGAAGTCACCGCCAGACTGCTGCGCCTGCTGCTCAGCCACTTTCACCAGCCGATCCACGGTCTGCATGGCGCGCAGGTGAGCCTCGTTGATGTCACCCTTGCCGCCGCCGCGATCGTAGAACTTCGTTGCCAAGAACGCCACATAGCCGGCCGACTGCCGGGTGTTCTCGTCCAGCGACATCATATCGCCGTTCATGGAGCCATAAGACCGCGCTGCCATCGCCGCCAGTTCCTTCTGATACTGCGGCACCTTGCCGGCCTTCTCCGGATCGATGCCTGCCTTGAACGCCTCCAGCTGGCCCTTGAGGTTGTATTCCACCTTTAGTTTGGTCAGTTCGTGGGCGCGCTCGGCTGCCTTCGCGGCGCTGGCCTTCTTGTCCTCCAGCCACTTGCCAGGATCGCGCATCTGCATGGCGAGGGTGCCGAAATCATCGAAGCTCAAACCCTTGTGGGCCTGCGTCTGACCGTCCTTCTCAAAGGAAACGTCATAGGTGCCATCCTTGTTGCGCTTGGCCATCACCTGACCATCATCCGGCCAGCGGTTGTTGTACAGATCGACGATGCCTTGATAATCCTGGCCCTGGCTCATCGCAAACCGACGCATCGATTCATCGAAATCGCGGGCAAATTCCGCCTGCTCCTTCTTGAATTCGTATTCCTCGTCCTCGCGCTTCTGCGTGACCTTCTGTCGCGCCATGCGGTCACGGGTATCCTGTAGTCCGACTTGCTTGCCCTCAAGATCAAGTTCACGCGCCTTGCGCTGGTACTCGCGGTCTTCTTTCTGATAGGCGCGGTCCTCGTCATGCTCCATCTCACGGCGCACATCGCGCAGGCCAGCCGACAAGCCTTGAATCATCATGCCAGTGCCATAGCTCATCAGTTCGGCCTCCGTTGCAAACCCACCCCAGGAATCGGGCGCGGCTGCGGGTCTTC
>CBDUKI010000318.1:0-1807 GCA_965367765.1 uncultured Henriciella sp. | reverse complement strand
AGGCGAGCTGCGACCTCACCCTGCTCGGAAACCAGTGTATATGTCTGACCGATCTCCAGTGAGGCGGCCAGCCGGGCTGTCAGCCCGATCCGTGCTTCAAGATTGCCGGTCTCGACCAATTCGAAAATCGGCTGGGCCGGGCCGGCAATCACGCCTTCATCGGCCAGGCGTTCAGTGATCACGCCATCAAACGGGGCGGTTATGCGGGCCAGATCAATCTGCACACGCAATGTGTCTGCGCTGGCTTCGGCCGCTGCGATGCGGGCTGCCGCCGTGTGCGCCTGCGCGGTGGCTTCATCCACCCGCTGCTGGGACACGTGACCCTTCACAGACAGCGCGACCTGACGGTCCACCGTGGTCAGGGCCAGTTCATAAGCCGCCGTTGCTTCATCAACGTGGGCCTGGGCTGTTGCCAATTGTGCCTGAAGTGAGCGCGTGTCGAGCGCGGCCAGAACCTGACCGGTCTTCACTCGCGTGCCAATATCGACATATAACCGGTCAATACGGCCACTCCCGGAAAATCCCAATCGGCTGGTGCGTTGCGGCGTGACCATGCCGGAAAACCGCTCATCGCTTGAAAAGCTTTCCTGCAAACGCACCGATTGCACATTCACCGCCAGCGGCATCGGTTCGCTATGGACGATCAACGGACCTTCCGGTGAGCGTTGGCGCATCACAAACAGGCTCGCTACTGCACCGAGCGCCACGATGAAGATAAAGAAGATCAGCCCCTTCCAGGCGGCCGGTTTCGGCTCGCGTGGGACGATGACCTCCGGTTCTTCAAACTGCGTCATGTCACCGCCTCCAGGCCACGCATCACCAGGTCTGCGTGGTACGCTACAAACTTATCCTGCGAATATGTTGCACCATGCCTGTCCATGCTCGGAAAGCAGGGTATATGCAGCAACATCATCGCTAGCCCATGCATCGAGCACCATATCGACTTTGCGGCAAGCGCAACATCAAGGTTTGCGCGCAGATAGCCCTTGTCGATCCCTTCCTGAACCAAGGATTTTAGGACGCCAAATGCTAACCCTTTATTGCTTTCGGCGAACTCGGGGCTGTTGAAATCCTGCACTGGCTGGGCGTCGGTTGCGGCAAAGGCGGCCCCGTAATGGTTCGGGTTTTGCCGGGCCACATGGATATATTCCGAGATACAGCTTCGTGCCCGGTCGCCATAGGGTCGGTTCTGATCGGCCAGCATGTGTACACGCTGCAACAGTTTGGCGAAGAAGGCCTCTTTCAACTCATCGACCAATTCATCCTTTGAGCCGAAATATTTGTAGATGGCGGCGGGCGAGTAATCGACCTCGCGCGCCAGGCGACGGATCGACAATCCTTCGTTCCCTTCGCGCGCAAAAACATTTTCTGCTGCCGACAGAATAAGCTCGCGCACCTTCGTGCGACGGCGTTCAGCCGGTGATTCGGGAAGCTCAGTCTGCATGTGAAGAACCTTACTGACAGACTGAACAAATAGGCACAGCGATCAAAAAGTAAACACTGTTCACTGATTTTTTTCGTGATTATCTTCGGGCCTGTCTCTAGAGAGGCTGCATGACCCAGATTTTCCCGCCTGCCCCGACTTTCGGAACCACCCTGGAGGCTGCCCGGCCTAGCCAGGAGGTGCGTGACTTCCTTGCCCTTCGCCGCTCCATCGGCAAGCGCGCCATCACCGCGCCCGGCCCCTCCCCAGAACAGCTCGACGACCTGCTGGCCGTGGCCGCGCGCGTGCCTGACCATCGCCGTCTGGCCCCATGGCGCTTTATTGTGTTCGAAGGCGAGGCACGAGAGGCTTTCAATACGGCGG
>CBDUKI010000317.1:0-1816 GCA_965367765.1 uncultured Henriciella sp. | reverse complement strand
CAGGACCACCATTTCGGCAAGCAACTGGGCCGCGCCGGTCAGTTCCAGCGCTGTCCCCATGCACAGCGCTGCAGCAATGACCAGATAAATACGAAGGTCGAGTGCCCGGCTGGCCTGGCGGTGGTTCAGGCATTGCAACAGGATCATGGCCGTTGCCGCGATCACTGAAGCCAGCGTGATGCTGGCAATGCCAAACGCAGCGACCGCGACCATGGCAAGGGTAATCACACGTGCCAGCAGGGCCTTGGTTGTGGTCGGAAATTCGCTCTGTGACCATTCCAGCAGGATCAGGTCGCGGCTAGTCCGTAAACTGCGGAAGGCCGAAACCGGCCCACACAGGAGCAACGTGTCACCAGCCTCAAGCCGGATCTCGCCGAGCTTTGCACGGATCATGCGCGAACGGCGCTGGATCCCCAGTGTGACCGCTGAGGTCAGGCGACGAAAGCCTAGCATTTCGACGGTTCGACCCGCCATCCGGGAACCAGGTGCAATGACTGCTTCAACTAATCCAAGCTGGCTGTCACCGGTATCGTCATCTGTTTCAGCCACGCCTTGGCGCCAGATATCGTTCAGCATGGCTGGCTTGCCCGCCAGCAGGTCGGTCAGGGCCTGGCGTGTCGCGGCGACGATGACGAGATCGCCGGGCTGCAGGGTAATGTCGTCATATGGCGGCAGGATGGCCTGCTCCCCACGCTGGATCATGCGTACGGTCATGTCTTTCAGGTCAGGGAACATCCCGGCAATGGCATGCTTCTGATCCAGGAAATGGCCGGGCGTGACTTCAAACTGAGCGACGAATTGCTTGCCCGATTTGACCATGGTCTCGGCAAAACCCTCGCGTTCCGGTAGCAGAACGCGTGAAGTTAGCAGGATATAGGTCAGGCCTATTCCGGCGAGGATCAGACCAAATACGGTCTGATCGAAAAAGCCGAGCTCATCGCCCGTCAGGCGCGCGTAGGAGTCTGCGGCCAGCAGGTTGGTCGATGTGCCGATGAGCGTGGTCATTCCTGCGAAGATCGAGACGAAGCTGAGCGGGATCATCAGGCGAGACGTCGACGCCCCCATGCGCGCCGCGATTGCCGACATGATTGGCAGGAACATGATCACGACAGGCGTGTTATTGGTAAAGGCGCTGGTTACAAAGACCGCCGCAAAGGCCCCCAGAAGGGTGATCCGCGGACGCCGATCATAAGAGCGAACAAGCGCCTTTGTCGGGCCTTCCAGGGCACCGGTCTGAAACAGGCCCTGACCAACCACGAGCAGGGCCATGATGGTAATCAGGGCCGGGTTGGAAAAGCCCATGAGCAGATCACCCGCCGTGACCGGCCCGCCGCCATAGGCGGTCGCCCCCGGAAGCGAGAACATCAGCATCAATGCTGCGATCACAGTGACGGAAACCAGTTCCATCGACCAGCGGTCAAGCATATAGAAAATGATGGTCCCGACTACGGCTGCCAGACTGGCCCACATTGGCCAATGCGCCAGGATCTCAGTGGTCATGCAACGTCCTGCTTAGTCTTCTGCGAATTGCCCCAGCCCAACCATGATTCAGGCATCTTTATCGTTCAGGAGCAACACTATGGAGATACGTCGGTTGGCTGGCAAGGCGGAAGATTCCGGCAAGAGAGGGCGCGTGTCTGCAAGCCCCGTAACACCGCGGATGCGCGCTGTTTTTACACCGCTTTCTTCCAGAATTCGGCGGGCGGAGTTGGCCCGGTCGGCGGAAATTTCCCAGTTTGAATAGCCTGGGATCAGGCTCGGGTTTGAGTCGGTGTGGCCCTCAATGACGATCGGAAGCTCGACCAGCGAAATGGCG
>CBDUKI010000316.1:0-1822 GCA_965367765.1 uncultured Henriciella sp. | reverse complement strand
AGCCGTCGCCGCCTGGCAGGCCAATTCGCGCCAGTGCACGGGCATGTCGGGCCAGGGTTGTCCGGTCATCGGGTCATGGTCGCTATAGCGATAGCCCCTTTTGTCGGACACCCAGCCACAGGCCCCGCAATTGGTCATCGCCGCGGACATGGCACGCCCGCCCGGTGTCTTCATGTGGCGAAACGGGCTGGCCGCGACCAGGTGAGACAGGTCGCTGGACAAATCCAGGTCGCGGGCGAGGCCCGGTAAGTGCAAGACGCCGTCGCCATGCCAGGTTTGCGCCGGTCGAATATCTGAAAACAGGTCTGCCATGACCCTATTGTCTAGCCACAGGTGTCCGCGTCAAACCGGATTGCGAGGAAATTCACCGGGTCACCATTGGAATAGTTGAGCGCGAAGACCGGATTGGACCGGGTGATACAGCGCCCCTGAAGGTCTGCCTCGCTCTCCATCTGCAACAGGGCTGGGACGGATGCCTTGTCTTCCAGGTTCATCAGATAGACGACCGGGTAGGCACCATCGTCTTGCGGCAGGCCAATCGGGGTTTCCGGGGGATGCAGGTTTTGTGTGCCAAACGTCATCACATAGCTCGGCTCGGCATAGCCGACAGCGAGGATGCGCTCTGGTGAGGCCTGGGCCTCGCAGGTTTCAAAGGGCAAGCCGCAAACCTGTTCCAATGCCAGGCGCGCTGACTCTGTCGGTTGGACCCAGACCTGAGTCGGCAGGAAATAGGTCCGGGCATGCCAGCCCATGAACAGGCTGGCGAGAATTCCCGCCAGGATCGCTGGGCCAATCCGGCGCATGGCATAGGCCAGCAAGCTGACGGCCAGCGCGATCGCCCCCAGTGACCACAGCCACATGGGGAAACCGGCAAATTGCTGCCATTGGCCCAGCACGGTGGAAGCTTCGGCCGTCTTGAAATCTCCGGCCGCTTCGGTCTGGATTGATTGCACGGCGAGGGGGGAGCTGAAGATCAGCAAGGCCAACCCACCCACGGCAAACAGGATCAGTGATACCCAGCGCGCGGCGCGGAAGGACAGGCCCTCCATCATTTTCACCGCGACCCACCCGCACAGCAGCGCAAAGGCCGGATAGGCAGGCAGGATATAATGGCTGAGCCGCGTTGGCATCAGTTCGAAGAACATCCAGGTCAGCACCGCCCAACTTGCGAGAAAGCGCAGCGCCATGACCTCTTCATCGGCTTCGCCGGTCTGTCTCCAACGCGCGAACCAGGTCGAACGGGTGGACAGGTACCAGAAACCGAATATCAGCACGGCTGGATAAGCTGATGGCGCACCAGTACCCAGCTCTCCTGGCAGGATCCAGGTGGCCAGGGCCACCAGTGCGCCGAGGCTAGCGGCGACGAGCAGCGCATCTAGCCCACGTTGGCGTCCGTCAATTGTTTCGCCGCGCAGTCGGTTCCATGTCGCCACGGTGCCCGGCACGATCAGCAAGGTCGCCGGGAAGAACCAGGCCGGGATATGGCTGAGATGGTAAAGTGGCCAACCAGCGTGGCCTTCAGAGGCCCCGGCAAACTTGTCTTTCAAGTCCTTGCCGACGGCGCCTTGCAGAAAGGTGTTGTCTGTTGCGAGCTGGATGGCGACCAGCCAAGGGATGAACATGGCCAGCGCAATCAGCGGCCCAGGCCACCAGGCGAGCGGGCGCCACCAGTCCCCGCCGCGACCATAGGCGGCCTTGTTCCAGACCCAGGCCCCAAACCCGGCATAGGCTGCGACCATCGGCGTGACCGGTCCCTTGATCAGTAGGCCCAGACCGATCACGAACCAGAACAAGAGCGCCATCTGTTTCGGGTGGCTGGCCT
>CBDUKI010000315.1:0-1824 GCA_965367765.1 uncultured Henriciella sp. | reverse complement strand
CAGCATGTCCTCGACCAGGCGTAAGAGCGTACTTCCGCTCTCCTTTATAAGCCCCGGATAATCCTTGTATTTTTCAGGCATCGGGCCAAGCATTTCGGCATCCATCATGTCGGCAAAGCCGATCACGGCATTCAGCGGGCTCTTCAGGTCATGCCCAAGGCTGGCGAAGAAATCGGTGCGCTCGCGCAATTGCTGGGCCAGAGCCTCCAACTGGTCGGTGCCTGTTTCCAGGCCCTCGATGAAGGTCCACACTTCACCGGCCTCAGAGGTCGAGACATGGCAGAACACACGCGCCCCACTCTGGGTGGTCAGGGCACCGGGATGCGCGCCATAGCCCTCTGCATCAAGGAAGACCCGTTCGGCCACTCGCCCCTCTTCAATCCCGGGAAACAGGCCAGTCGCGCCATAGGCGTGGCGCACCCGGCCGAGCGGGGAGACATCGACAACCAGAAGCGGCCCATGCGCCGGCAGGTCGAGGACTGGAATGTCCGGGATGTCCGGCGGGGTTTCAAGCCCGGCCACCCGCCTGGGGCCAATGAAGAAGCCAAGCGCGCAGGCCATGAGGAGCACAGGGGCCAGCCAGGTCATCATGCTTTCAAACGCCCCCATCGCGGGCGGCATGGCCCCGAACAACTGCAACATTCCCAATCCGGCACAGCCGACCAGCGCCGTCAGCAACACCGCGCGGCCTATGGCCTGCCCACCCAGACGCCAGGCCAGCAGCGGCGGGATCGCCAGAAGGACAATAGAAGACGTGCCGGGACCACCGGCAAGAATAACCAAGAAAGCTGCAACCAGCACTGCGGTGACGCTGCCCAACAGCGCCCAGACATTTACCGATCTATTCCTATTTCTCTCGGACATCTTAACAGTACGGTGATATTTGTTAGGCACTTTGGTGGCACGAATTGACGAAATTTAACGTCAATATCCAACTTTCAACAGACGCTAGTCTTTGCCTGAAGCAAAAGATAGGCCAGTGTCGAAATGGTAGAGTGAGGAGTCACCAATGTCGTTCAAGGCGCTGACCGCAACCATCGCAGCTATCGCAGGACTTGCCCTGCCCGCCACGGCCCAAATGGTCACCCCGGCCCCACAACAGGCCTCAGCCCAACCGAATGCAGACCCACTGTCTCGCGCCGCCGCTCTTTATGCGACTTATCAAGGCGACGTGACGGACGTGAAGACCAATGCCTTCCGCTCGTCTGGCGACATCGAGACCTCACTGTCCAATCTCGGCGGTCACAATCCTGACCAGCTGTCACAAGGCTGGATGGCCTACTCGGCCCTGGTCGCCGCCCAGAACCCGGAATTCCGCGCTTCGGTCCTCGACATTGACGGCTATTATGGCCGCGACATGTTCGTCACCGGCCTGAAGAACGATCCACGCTATGCCCGCACGCTGAAAGGCGGCAATCAGGCCGTGTCTTCCTCTCTGGCCGCCGTGGATGCTGACAGTGAGCGCCTGGCTGGCGCCGCTGCCTACGTCAAGGAACAGGCCTACAGCCTTCAAAGCTCTGGTTGGGCAAAGGGCCGCGTCAGCAATGCCGGTGCCCGCGCCGACCGTCTGATGGCCTCGACACGTGTCGGTATTCCGGCCCGCGCCAATATGCTGCGCGCCATGTCATCTCCTGAAATCAACGGTGTGCTGGTCGAAGCCGGCAAGTCCGGTTCACCATCGGTCTGGGACAACGTCACCAGCGCCGCCAGCACGATCCGCGTTCCGGCCTTTACCGCCAGCCTGAAGCCACAAAAGCGAATCGCCCGCGGCAAGGAGCCGATTGCCGACCGTATCACCCCGCTGGCCGCCTGCCGCATCAGCGG
>CBDUKI010000314.1:0-1841 GCA_965367765.1 uncultured Henriciella sp. | reverse complement strand
TGCGGTGCTGTCTCGCCGTAATACAAACCGTCCACATCTGGCTGATTGTTGATCGCCATCTGCATCATGGCGTCTTCTTTCTTCGCCTCCAGCTCCTCGGCAGTCCGGGCAAGAACGGCAATCCGGCATGGCCCGCTTCCGCCCCGTTTCGCCAACATCATCCGCTCAACCAGATCATTCCTGTCCTTGCCTGCCGCATAGTAGAAATATGGCAGTTCGCGCAGCATGTCCGGGCTGGCTGTGGCCCGGGCAATCGCCTTCTTCTTGCGCGTCACGCTGGGAAAGGCTGCCCGGCCATCGCTGGTCAGGTTTCGCTGTGCCATGCGATGGGCCAGGCCATGCGCAAATAGCGCCCCTGCAACCGGGGCGTCACCATACAGGGCCTGTGTCAGGCTGGCCGATCTGGTCTTCTTCGCCAGTTTCTCGTCGAACAGTTCACCTTCGCTGCACCCATCATCCAGGCGCAGGGCCAGAACACAGCCAAGGTCGGCTGCACGCTGAATTTCCCCACCCTGTTTCAGGGCCGCGCTCCGGCGTGGCTCACTGGCAAAGTCAACCGCCGCCACGATAGCAAGGTCAATCTCGCCCGCTGCCAGCGCGCCCTTGGCCAGAGACAGGCTTGTCTCCCCCGTCGCCTTGCCGGCTGAAACGGTCAAGCCAAAGCCGCGAAAATCACCGGCATGATTGACCCGGTTTGCTGGCATGTTCGGCATCGCGCCAAGCACATCTCGCGGCGCCATGGCCGGCGAGATCGCATCACGCACGCGCTGAATGTCCGGGTCGTCTGCGCCGCGACCGAACGCGGCGGCCAACCCATCGCGCAGCATGAAGCGCGTCGCTTCAAACCCGCACTCCGTACCAACGAACACACCGACGCGCTCATCGTCAGGGATGTCGATCTGTGCTTGCAGCGCCTCGCAGAGCGCCAGGACGGCCAATTGGTTCGGTTCCGCAGCTTTCAGATCATCCGGTGGCGTCAGCGCGTAGCGAGCCGACAGGTGCAGTCGGTCACATGATCCATCCTTGTGCTCCGGCGAGTTCATCGCACGTCGCAGAATACGGTCAAATCCGAAATCATTCCCGGCCAGGCCTTCACACGCGACCAGGCGTAGCGCTTGATTGTCCTGACGGATGAGTTCAGCGGGCACATCACCCATCCGATCGAGGGCGTCAGGGGCTTCGACGATCAGGTGGGCGTTATTGCCCCCAAACCCAAAATTGCTGATCGCCGCAAGGCGGCGCGCGCCCTTGCCTGCCGCCCACTCTCGTGCTTCGCGAAGGGCAAACAGTCCGGTGCCCTCAAACGCGTTACTCGCTTCACCGATCAGGCGGGTCGGCGGCATTCGCTCGTGTTCGAAGGCTGACAGAAGCTTGAGCAAGCTGGCCAGCCCGGCAACCGTGATCAGGTGGCCGGTATTCGACTTCAGTGACCCGATTGGCAAAGCGGCCTTTCCGGCGAATATGTGCGCCGAGGACTTGATTTCCACGCGGTCACCTACAGGCGTGCCGGTGGCATGGCATTCCAGCAGGTCGATATTTTCCGGTGTCAGACCGCTGGCCTGATAAGCCCGAGCCATAGCTTCGGCCTGGCCATCAGCGTCCGGCGCGACAAAGCCGCGACGACGTCCATCATTCGACAAGCCCGAGCCGCGAATGAGCCCGAAACAGCCTGCCGCCCTGTCCACGTCGCTCGCGCGCGACAGCACGACCGCCGCCGTGCCCTGTGATGGCAGCAATCCATCGGCCCCCTTGCCAAAAGGCTGCGACGCGCGCGAGGGGCTCAACGCACCCAGCGCCTCAAACCCGGTATGTAGTAAAACCTGCTCAGCCGCATTCACCGC
>CBDUKI010000313.1:0-1853 GCA_965367765.1 uncultured Henriciella sp. | reverse complement strand
AGAGCGTCTGAATATCTGTATCGAGCTGGCCGATACGAACCCCAATGACGCCTATGAAGACAGCCTCGCCTGGCTCGCCTCCGGCAACCGGCCAAAGGCCCGTTATTGCAACGCTGTGGCCTTGCTGGCGCTGGAGAAATATGAAGAAGGGGCCGCCCGGCTTGAAGCCCTGGCCAATGCGCCCGATCCGATCTCGCTGGAAGACCGTGCGCTCTACATGACGCAAGCCGGAAACGCATGGCTGACGGCGAATTATCCCGAAGCGGCCCTGACCGCGTTTGATGCTGCGCTTAACATGCAGCGGGGCAATCCTGACCTCTACAAGGACCGCGCCGCGGCCTATCTGGCCCTCGAACGCTGGATCGAGGGGGTTGATGATCTCAACGCCGCGCTTGACCTGGTGCCGACCGATGCCGAAGCGCTGGCCATGCGCGCGCGCGCACACCTGGAAACAGAGAATTTTGATGCCGCAATGGCCGACATGCAGGCCGCCCTCAGCCAGGACCCGGAAAATCTCGACATCCTGGTTTTGCGCGGTGAAATCCGCGAGGCTATCCGCATCAGTCGCGACATACGCTAGACCGGGTCCAGCACACAGACCGCCAGCCCGTCGCGCGCCACCTGCTGCATGCGCGCTTGCAATGTGGCCGCCCGGCGGCGCACATAAGGCCCCGGATGGTCCGCCCGCCAGACATGCGGATTCGGCAAGACCGCCGCCAGCAAAGCCGCCTCCCGCTCATTCAATGCCGCCGCCGGTTTGCCAAACCGGGCCTGCGCAGCGGCCTCGGCCCCAAACAAGCCATCGCCCCATTCAGCAATGTTGAGATAGACCTCCATCACCCGGCGCTTGCCCCAGAAACTGTCAATGAAGGTCGCCATCCAGGCTTCGGGCACCTTGCGCGCCACCCCGCCGCCATTCCACAGGAAGACATTCTTCGCCGTTTGCTGGGTAATGGTCGAAGCGCCGCGCAGGCGATGCGTCTCACGATACTCTTCCAGCGCTTTTTCTATGGCCTCGGTGTCAACGCCGTGGTGCTGGCAGAACCGCGTATCCTCGGCTGCGATCACGGCGCGAACCAGATGCGGGGACATTGCGTCCAACGACGTCCATTGTCGATGCAGGGTCTGGCCTTCAACGACACGAATGGCCATGTTCGCGGTGGCTGGCACCGGCGCGAAATAGAGCACCAGCGCGTAGATGTGCACGGTAACGAAAAAGCCGGCGAGAAACTTGATCGCCCAGCCTAGCCAACGGCCGGGGCCGTTCCGACGCTCACCTGTCCTTGCCTTTGCCACTCTGCCCGCACCTCGCTATCGGCCTCACCATCGAACCGGGTCGCCTTCTCGGCTTCAAATCGGTCAAAATCAAGACACAGAAGCGCCCAGACTGCAGCCCCGCGCACCATCGTGTCTTCATCATCAAGCAACGGCATCACAACCGGGTCCAGCCAGTCATTACGGCCGGAATTGGCAATCGCCACCAGCACGTTCCTGACAAACCGCCCGCGCCCGATCCGTTTGATCGGCGAGCCGGAAAACACGTCCCGGAAGCCCGCATCATCCAGACTGGCCAGTTCGTCCAGGCCCGGCCCTTTCAGCTCCGCCCGCGCCCAGAAGGCCTGCTCATGCGCCACTTCAGCAAACTTGTTCCAAGGGCACACGGCCAGGCAGTCATCACAACCATAGATACGGTTGCCCATGGCCGCCCTGAACCTGGCCGGAATGGCGCCCTTGTGCTCAATCGTCAGATAGGAAATGCAGCGCCTGGCATCGAGCTGGTATGGCGCCGAAAAGGCATCCGTCGGGCAGACATCGAGGCAGGGCGGCTCGTCGCAATGCTGGCAGCCGACCGG
>CBDUKI010000312.1:0-1885 GCA_965367765.1 uncultured Henriciella sp. | reverse complement strand
GGCGATCAACAATCAGCCAGATGTGGACGGTTTGTATTACGGCGAGACAGCACCTCAGGGTGAGCTTGCTTTCGTCTATACAGGTGCGGCGTCGGCCTATCCGCGCATGGGGCGGGGGCTGTTGATGGCGTTTCCGAAACTGGCCCAGAAGCTTGCCAAGCGTTTCCCGGACGCTTCGGAGCTGGCGCCGCTCTTCTCGCGCCGCAACCTGTCTGCCTATGAGCAATTGTGCGGCGTCACACTGGTCAGTCAGGCCCACACGCTGGCTCTGCGGGATATGTTGGGCATTGAACCAGACGTGGTGATGGGCCTGTCACTGGGCGAGTCCAACGCGATGATCGGGTTCGATGTCTGGTCGGATGCCGGGACTATGCTGAAGCAGATCAAGGCCGCCGGCCTGTATGACAAGCATCTGGGGGGCGAGTGCGATGTGGCGCGCCGCGCTTGGGGCAGCGAGGAGCCGGTCGCGTGGGAGAATTGGCGCGTCTACGCGAAACGAGAACAGATCACGGCCCTCGTCGAACAAGAAGAGCATGTTGAATTCAATATTGCGTATACGGACGAAGACTTTGTCATAGGTGGCCCGCCAGAGGCCTGTCGACGGATAGCCCATAAGCTCGGCCCGACGGCGTGTCGCCCATTGCCACAACATCTTATCGTCCATGCAAAAGCTTTTGTTCCGTATGCGGAAGAATGGCGAAAGCTGCATTCGCGTAAGGTGAAGAAACCGTCTTTTGAGGTGCGCTTCTATGCCAATGCCATCAATGATGCCTTCCATCCGACGCGCGACAGCATTGCAGATATGTTGACCCAGCAAGCCAGCGAGATGATCGATTTTCCGGCCACGATCCGCAAGGCCTATGAGGATGGCGTGCGGACGTTCATAGAGCTTGGTCCGCGTGACTCGCTAACGCAAAGTATTGGCAAGATACTCGGCGTTCAGCCGCATCGCGCCTTGGCGATGGATCGGATTGAAACGTCCGACATTGAGCAAGTGGCGCAAGTTGCCGCGCAATTGTTTGCGGCAGGGTATGATGTCGACATGGCCCCGGTGGCTGAGGCCCTGGACCAGGCGAGAGCCCATGGCTGGGCCTTCGCATTGGCGGCCCCGTCAGGCCTCGAATTCGAGATCTGCCGCGACAATCATCAGGATGCCTACACCGGCCTGGCGCGAACGGTGCCCTGCGGTGTCGGGCCTTATACCGGCCCGCTTGTGGTGCGTGCGCCGCGCGGGCCTGTGTTTGAACATGGTGCGATTGAAGCGGCAACGCACGGGCCGGTGTCTGCACTGTTTGGCGAAGCTTTCTTCAGGCAGGACGGCTTTCGTCGACAGGTGCGCCTGCCCATGCCGCCCTTGCTTCTGGTCGACCGGATCAAGGGCATTGATGCTGAACCGGGCGTGGCTGGTGCCGGTACGATCTGGACCGAGACAAGGATCGAAGCGGAGGCGTGGTACTGCCATCATGGTCGCATTCGCCCAGGCCCCTTGATTGAGGCGGGCCAGGCCGACCTATCGCTGATTTCGTGGATGGGGGCTGATTTCGATAACCAGGACGAGCGCGTTTACCGCCTGCTGGGATGTGAGATCACGTTCCATGAGGCGGGCCTGCCACGCGCCGGTGAGACGCTGAATTATCAGATTGAGATTACCGGGCACGCCAAGCTGAACGCGGTACGCATGTTCTTCTTTCAGTATGATTGTTATGTCGGTGACCGGCTCGTCTTCTCGGTTCGCAATGGGCAAGCTGGCTTCTTCAGCGATGAGGAGCTGGCGTCGGGCGGGGGCGTCCTGTGGGATGCCGCAGAGGCTGGACCGCCGACATTGCATGTCGAGGCCTTCGAACCAAAATTTGTCTCGTCACGGCGCGCCTTCTCGAAGGAAGAG
>CBDUKI010000311.1:0-1921 GCA_965367765.1 uncultured Henriciella sp. | reverse complement strand
AGGACCAAAGGGTCGATGAATGGCTGGGTCTCCTCGGCCGGGGCAGATGTCTCCCCAGAGACGCAAGAGGCCGTGACGAAGGCTGCAATGGCCGCACTGGCCATCAATCCTGATTTTACTGACATGTGACTCCCTCCAAACCGCCATTATGCCACAAATCGGCCCGGCGGTTAAGGCAAGCCCCTAGCCGGCCTGGCGCACCGCCTCAGCGACGTCTTCAACCACCGTGTCCATCAGCTGACCGTCCAGGGCCTCGGCCATGACCCGGATCAACGGCTCGGTGCCTGACTTGCGGATGACCAGGCGGCCATTGCCTTCCAGACGCTTTTCAGCATCCGATATCGCAGCCTTGACCATGTCGGTCTCCAGCGGGTCGGCCCCTTCAAAGCGGACATTGACCAGCTTTTGCGGCACCGGATCGAAGACATGGGCGATTTCAGAGAGCGGCTTTTCAGCCTCGACCATCACCGCCAGCACCTGCAAAGCAGCCATCAGGCCATCGCCCGTGGTCGAATAGTCCGACAGGACAATGTGGCCGGACTGTTCACCGCCCAGATTATACCCGCCCTTGCGCATGCGATCGACGACATAGCGGTCGCCAACCTGGGTGCGCTCAAGCTCCAGGCCGAGACTGTTGAGATGGTTTTCCAGGCCAAGATTGGACATGACCGTGGTCACCACGCCCGGCTGGGACAGGCGCCCGGCGCGGTTCCAGTGGTCAGCGATCAGGCCGATCAGCTGGTCACCGTCCACTTCCTGGCCGTTTTCATCAATGATGATGCAGCGATCCGCGTCACCATCCAGGGCAATGCCAATATCGGCGCGGTGGCGCTCAACTGCGGCAATTAAGGCACGGGTGTCGGTTGATCCGGTTTTTTGATTGATATTGAATCCGTCTGGATTCACCCCCACAGCGAACACTTCTGCGCCCAATTCGTAGAGCGCCGCCGGGGCGACCTTGTAAGCCGCGCCATGGGCACAATCTATGCAGATTCGCAAGCCCGACAGGCGCATGCCACGCGGGAAGGTGGCCTTGACGATCTCGACATAGCGGGCCTGGGCATCGTCCACCCGCTTGGTCCGGCCCAGTTCGTCCGGGGCGGCCAGCTTATCGTCCAGGGCGCGGTCCATACGGCTTTCAATCTCCAGCTCGATGGCGTCCGACAGCTTGTAGCCGTCAGGACCGAAAAGCTTGATTCCATTGTCTTTATAATGGTTATGACTGGCCGAGATCATGACCCCGAGATCGGCCCGCAGGCTCCGCGTCATCATCGCCACACCGGGGGTCGGCAAAGGGCCGAACAGGGTCACATCCATGCCGACGGAGGTAAACCCAGCCACCAGGGCCGGTTCGATCATATAGCCGGAAAGACGCGTATCCTTGCCAATCACGACGGAATGGCGGCGCGGGCTGGTGGTCCGGAAATACTTACCTGCAGCCATGCCCAAACGCATGGCGATCTCAGGCGTCATCGGCGGGGTATTGGCGGTGCCTCGAATACCGTCTGTACCGAAATACTTGCGAGTCATTGGGGTCTCCGCTGCATTGACAAACCTTTTCTCACGGGGGATGCCACATTTTCTGGTATCATACCAAGGCAGTAATGTATCCTTTTGGTGGCATGCAACCTGCATTGCCTTGGCCTGGGGAAATAGCAAAGGAGACGCAGAATGCGATCACTATTTATCATGGCGGGTATCGGCCTGGCGACAGCCCTGGCTGGTTGCCAGAACATTCCCGGCGACACAAGCATCGCCGACTATTGCGCCAATGCCAACAATGCCGACGAAAGCGTCTGCCGCCTCAAGGTTGAGATTGACGGCAATGCCACGGCCTTGGCTGAAACCAATATGAGCCTTAGCGAAGCGCGCGCGCTGGCTGACGATGCCGTGGCATCCGCGGCCGCAGCCCAGGCGTCTG
>CBDUKI010000310.1:0-1926 GCA_965367765.1 uncultured Henriciella sp. | reverse complement strand
GGACTGGCCACGGCAAATGAGGGCCTGATCACTGACATGATCGTCTGCCCTGGCCTTGACTATTGCAACCTGGCCAATGCCCGCTCCATACCGGTTGGCCAGGAGATCCAGAAAGTCTTCGCCGATCCGGCCTATCAGCGCGACATTGGCCGCCTGAACGTGAATATTTCCGGCTGTATCAATGCCTGTGGGCATCACCATGTCGGCCATATCGGGATTCTGGGGGTCGACCGCAAAGGCGAGGAATTCTACCAGATTTCCCTGGGTGGCCGCTCCGACGAACAGGCCGCGATTGGCGAGATTGCCGGCAAGGCCCTGTCGGCGAGTGAGGTGCCCGGCGCGATCAAGCGGATCATCGACACCTATCGTGACCTGCGCACCAGCACCGAGGAACGCTTCATCGACACGCTCACACGCGTCGGCCACGACCCCTTCAAGGAGGTGATCTATGCCGCTGATCATTAACGGCGCAGAAGCCGACAATCATTGGACTTTCGTGTCAGACGATGCGGACCTGCCCACGTCTGGCTGCATCACGGTCAGCCTCTCCAGGCTACAGGACGAGCGCGAGAGCCTGCTGACCCGCAACAGCCAGTTTGGCGTGCGCCTGGCGCCCGAGGATGACCCGTCGGACCTGGTGCCCTATCTCGACCGGCTGGCGCTGATCGAGGTCAGCTTTCCTAAATATACCGACGGGCGCGGCTACTCGCAGGCCCAGCTATTACGCCGCCGCTACGGCTATTCTGGCGAGCTACGCGCGGTCGGCCACGTCTTGAGAGATCAGATTCTCTATATGAACCGTTCAGGGTTTGATGCTTTTGAAACCAGCCGTGCCGACTTATCTCAAATTCTCGAGGCGTTGAGCGAATACTCAGGCTTCTATCAACCCGCCGCTGACCGGAACCGTTCGGTCTTTGCAAGGCGACACGAGAAAGCATGAGTTCGCAATGGCATATTCGGAAATCCGCATCACGCGTCAGGAAGACGTCAAGGAACGCCTGGCCCGCGTGAACGAGGAACTCCGGGATGCCTCGGCCCAGACCATCCTGCGCGCTTCGATCCTGCGTGAATGGCAGGACGAGATTACCTACGTTTCCTCCTTTGGTGCCGAAAGCGCGGTGATGCTGGCCCTGATCGCCGATGTCGATCCCGACCTGCCAGTCGTGTTCCTGCAAACCGGCATGCACTTCCCCCAGACGCTGGACTACAAGGAAGCGCTGATCGAACGCCTGGGCCTGTCAAATGTCCGCGACGTGTTGCCGGACGAAACCGAGCGCCAGGCGCTGGACCCAAAGAATACGCTGTGGAAGAGCGATACCGATGCGTGCTGTGAACTGCGCAAGGTGCGCCCGCTGGAACCGGCCCTGAAAGGCTTCAATGCCTGGATCACAGGGCGCAAGCGCTTCCATGGCGGTGCCCGCCTGTCCATGCCGGTCTTCGAACATGCCGATGGCCGTTTCAAGGTGAACCCGCTGGCCAACTGGACGCATGAGGACGTGCAGGACTATTTCAAGCACCGCCAATTGCCCCGCCATCCGCTGGTCGCCCAGGGCTACCCGTCGATCGGATGCTGGCCCTGCACCAAGCCTGCCGAAGACCCGTCCGACATTCGTTCCGGGCGTTGGGTTGGCCAGGCCAAGACCGAGTGCGGCCTGCATGTCGACAAGAATGAGCGCCCGCGGGTGTTCTAGGCCTCAGTCAGGTCCTGGTGGTCACTGACCATGGCCAGGGCCGCGTCGAGCACGTCGAGACCCGCGCCCGGCTTCGGGGCATTTTCACTCAGCACACGGCGCCACAGGCGCGCGCCCGGACGGCCATTGAACAGGCCGAGCATATGGCGCGTCAGGCTGGCCAGACGCACCCCGTCTGCAAGCTGTTCACCGATATAAGGCCGGAAACGCTCCACCGCCTCAAAGGGCGAGACCA
>CBDUKI010000309.1:0-1952 GCA_965367765.1 uncultured Henriciella sp. | reverse complement strand
GAGGCGCTGGAAGCTGAAGTCGAGGGCCTGGCCGACCGGCTGGCCCTGGTCGACCCGGATATCCTGGCGGCCAACAAGCGCGTCGTGAACATGGGCATGGAGCTGATGGGCGCGCGCACGCTGCAACGCTATGCCACTGAGAATGACGCACGCGGGCACCAGGCGGCCAGTGCGCGGGCTTTTGTCAAACGCGCCGGAGAAGCGGGCCTGAAACAGGCGTTGAAAGATCGCGACGCTCCGTTCGGCGATGGCCGCGCACGCGTTAACGGCCCGGAACGCCGTGATGGGCAAGGGCGCCTGACCGAAAATGACTAGACGCCGGGGTGCACCGTGACTTCAGAAAATACGTTCCCAACTCCATGCTTCGTGCTCGACATGGCGCGTCTGCGCAGGAACCTGGAAACCGCGCAGCGCGTGCGCCGCGAAGCCGGTTGCAAGGTGCTGCTGGCGACCAAGGCCTTCGCCATGCCAGCCGCTTTCCCGGTGATGCGCGACTATCTCGACGGCACAACCGCGAGCGGCGAGCATGAGGCGATCATGGGGCATGAAAGCTTCGGCAAGGAAGTGCATGTCTATGCCCCGGCCTATGGCCCCGGCGAGGTCGCGCGCCTGACCCAGATTGCCCAGCACATCTATTTCAATTCGGCCCAGCAGCTTGAGCAGTTCGGCGAGCAGGCACGCGCGGCGGGCTGCAAGATCGGCCTGCGGGTCAATCCGGGCTATTCCAATGCCACGCTCGGCGGGGCGCTGTATGACCCGTGCGCCCCAGGCAGCCGGTTTGGTGAAGTGGCCTCGAAACTGGCTGATATCGACTGGTCAAAGGTTGATATCTTTCATGTCCATGCCCTGTGCGAAAGCCTGCACGAAGGCTCGGTTGGGCTGATCGAACACGTCGCTGAACACTTCGCGCCCTATCTGCAGCAGGTCTCTGCGGTCAACTTTGGCGGCGGGCATTTCCTCAACAAGCCGGGCTATGATGTGGATGCCCTGATCGCGGCCATCAAGGCGTTCAAGGCGCGGTTTGATCTTGAGGTGATCCTGGAACCCGGCGCCGGCCTGGTGGTCGACACGGGCGAGCTTTATGCCAGCGTTCTGGCCCTGCACTGGAACGAGGAAGACCTCGCCATCCTTGATGCCAGCGCCTCGACCCATATGCCGGACGTTCTGGAAGTGCCTTATCGACCCGGCATTGTCGGCTCGGGCGAACCGGGCGAGAAGGCCCATACCTATACGCTGGGTGGCAAGACCTGCATGACCGGCGACGTGATCGGCACCTATAGTTTCGACGCCCCGCTAAAGCCCGGCGACCAGCTGATCTTCACCGACCAGATGCATTACAGCTTCGTCAAGACAAACACATTCAACGGCTCACCGCTCGCCAATCTCGCCATCCGCCATGAGGATGGCCACGTCGAGGCGATCAGCGATTTTGGCTATGGTGAATTCCGCCGCCGCCTGGGGCGGTAAACGCGATGCTCTACATGCTCGCCCTTGTCAGCCTGTCAGCCTTTATCAGCATGGCGATGTTCCCGGTCGCACGGCGCTCTGGCATGCCACTTCTGGTCCTGGTCCTGTGCGTCGGCATGCTGGCAGGCGAGAACGGGCCTGGCGGGTTCGAGTTTGATAATTTCCAGTTTGCGTTCGACCTCGGCTCCCTCGCCCTGGCCATTATCCTGTTTGCAGGCGGCATGGAAACCAGCACAAGGGCGTTCCAGGTGTCTGGCCTGTCTGCGTCCCTGCTGGCTAGCCTGGGCGTGCTGGCAACCGCACTTGTCTTAGGCGGCATTGGATATTTCGCGCTTGGTCTGCCCTTGCTGGGCGCCCTGTTACTGGGAGCCGTCCTGGCGCCAACGGATGCCGCTGCAACCTTTCTCCTGGTCCAGCAGGGCGGGCTGAAACTCTCCTCACGTGTGCAGAACACGCTGATGCTGGAATCCGGGCTGAACGATCCA
>CBDUKI010000308.1:0-1960 GCA_965367765.1 uncultured Henriciella sp. | reverse complement strand
GCCTTTCCCCGCGAAATCAGTTATGAGCGCCGCTTCCCTTCATTTGGAGAGCCCTGATGACCTATCGGCATTTCATTGATCTTTGGCAGTTGGAAGGCGCGGAGCTGCGCGCGATTCTCGACAATGCCCATGCGATGAAACAGGCCCGAAAGGGCTGGCCGAAAGGCAAGGTCGATGCTGATGCGCCGCTGGCCGGGCATACGCTGGCGATGATCTTCGAGAAGTCTTCAACGCGCACGCGGTTCAGCTTCGATATGGCGATGCGCCAGCTTGGCGGCACGACGATCAATGCCACGTCCAGCGACATGCAGCTCGGGCGCGGCGAAACGATTGAAGACACCGCCCAGGTGCTTAGCCGTTATGTCGATATCGCGATGATCCGCGCCAATGCCCATACCGATGTCGAGGCCTTTGCCGAGGCCGCCTCGATCCCGGTCATCAATGGCCTGACCGATCGCTCGCACCCGTGCCAGATCATGGCTGACCTGATGACGCTGGAAGAGCATGGCGTCACGCTGGATGATGCGCGCCTTGCCTGGGTCGGCGATGGCAACAATGTCTGCGCCAGTTTCATGCATGCGGCACCCAAATTCGGCTTCTCGCTCGCGGTTGGCACCCCGGCGCGCTATGCGCCCGATCCAGCCGATGTGGCGATTGCCCGTGACCGTCAGGGCAAGATCGAGCTTTATGACACGGCCGAAGCGGCCGTTGCTGACGCCGATGTGGTGATCGCCGACACGTTCGTGTCCATGGGCGATGCTGATGGTGAGATCCGCCTGACGGACCTTGCGCCCTATGCGGTGACCAACCAGTTGATGGCGCTGGCGCGTCCTTCAGCCAAGTTCCTGCACTGCCTGCCCGCCCATCGCGGCGAAGAAGTGGATGGCGACGTGATTGATGGCCCGCAATCGGTGGTCTTTGACGAGGCCGAGAACCGCCTGCATGCGCAGAAGGCGGTCCTGCGCTGGTGCCTCGGAAAATAGCATCGGCCCTTGCGGCAAGCATTGCTAATTAAGCCCGGCGTTTTACACTGTCTGAAAAAGACATGTGGAGGACATCAATGGCCGGAGATATCAACAATCTGGGCGACATTCTGGACGCGCTCGGCGAAGTGCTCGGCCCGGATGATCCGGCGCTGATCCATGGTGAGCGTGTCTTGTCCTGGCCGGAGATGACGGCCCGCTCGAACCGGTTGGCGCGGGGCCTGCTGGCGCGCGGTGTCGGCTATGGTGACAAGGCCGGTTTCTACCTGCGCAATCAGATTGAATACATGGAAGCGCTGGCCGCCTGTTTCAAAGCCCGGCTGGTCCACGTCAATGTCAATTACCGCTACCTGGACGATGAGCTGTTCTACATTTTCGACAATTCGGACGCGGCGGTCGTGTTCTACGATGGCGAGTTCCGCGAACATGTCGAGCGGGTGCGTCCGCGCCTGGACAAGGTCAAGCTCTGGGTCGAGATCGGAGGGCGCACCGACACGCCTGATTGGGCCATCGCCTATGACACGCTGGTCAGCGAGGGCGATGCCAGCCCGCTAGGGATCGAGCGCTCGGGCGAGGACATGTTCTTCCTGTATACGGGGGGCACGACCGGCATGCCCAAGGGGGTGATGTGGACCCAGCAGGTCTGGCGTGACGCCTCTATGGAAGCGCTGGCCGCCACCGGGGCCGAGGTGCCCGACACGATGGCCAAGCATATCGCTGCCGCGCTTGAGGCTGGACGCCATGTCCGCCAGTTGCCGGCCTGTCCCCTGATGCATGGCACGGGCCTGTTCACCGCCATGGGCGCGATGGTCAATGGCGGCGCCGTGGTGACACTGGAGAATAACAAGTCGCTGGATGTCGAGGAGATCTGGCAGACGGTGCAGCGCCGCGGCATTACCAATATGGCGATTGTTGGCGATGCCTTTGGCAAGCCCTTGCTGCGTGAGCTGGATGCGCATCCCGGCAAGTATGATGTC
>CBDUKI010000307.1:0-1988 GCA_965367765.1 uncultured Henriciella sp. | reverse complement strand
ATCTTCATGGCAAATCGGGGTCAGAAGCTTCACCCCTGGTAAACTCGTCGTCTCAACCTGCACGGCCTGCCCTTTCCTGCGCCCCTGCCCAGGGCTCCCAAAGCGTTTCGGAAATCTCTGCCTCAGGTCTTTTCCGGACCGCTTTAGCAACTCACCCCAGCCCTGTCATCCCGGTTGTGAGCCCGGCCCGCGGGCGGTTCATGAGGGTTGTGGCCCGGCGCGTTTGGCCAGCCAGCCAAGGAAAGCCTTGTCGGGGGAGCGCAGCACGGCGCGGCCGCGTTGATGCCAGACCGCCTGCCACTCTGCCTGCAGCGCATAGACATCGGCCCCCGGCATCAGCGCACGCGCCGCATCGAGCGTTTCCGGCGCCAGTACCGGCGCGCGGACCGGGGTGTCGATCACATCGTGGCGCCGGGTCACGCGGATCAGATCGCCGGGCTGTTCGGACAGGTGATACTGGGGCAGGTGGTCTTGCGCGATCATGTCTCTGAGCATCTTGCGAAACACCCGCAACGGGCTGGCCGATCCCGATTTATGGGCCAGCACCGCCACCGAGACCACCCACTCGCGCTGCCGCCCGCAATGTTTGCGCGCCAGTTCGTAGATGCGCCGCTCCAGCGGCTTGCGCAGGCGAAAATAATCACGGCTGAGCGTCAACACCGATTTCGACAGCACGGCGCGCCAGAGCCACTCGCTGAGCGTGACCGAAACCGAGACCATCCGCCCGCCGCGCGCCTTGCGCACGATCTGCCAGCTTTCAATCAGGCCAAAGCCGGTGGTGATCTCATCGCTGCCGGTGGTGAGATTGGTGGTGATCCTGGTTCCGGCCAGGCGTTCGAACGCATCGCGCAGACGGCGATAGGAGTCGCCACTGGTTTCGCGGTTGGTGGCGACCAGAAGATCATGCGCCCTGAGCGTCAGCGTCCGGCTGAGCGGGCGCCCTGCATTGAGCGCCGCCATCAGCTGGCTGATACAGTAGATCAGGATATCCTTGTCGAAGATCGTTGCCAGCCCGCGCACCGAGGGCACAACCTGGATCGTGTTGCCGTTATGCTCGTATTGCAGGATGCGCCGGTCGGGCCTTGTCGCAAGCGAGAAGAACGGATGCTCCATCGAGCCCATATCGCTTTTCGGCGCGGCATCGAAAATATCGCACACGAAAAAATCTGCGACCGGGTGATGATCGGGCAAAAGCCCTGCTGGCGCCATGATGTCCCTGCCCTATGTCACTGCTCTCATGAGCGCGGCGCAGTTGTTTTCCCGCGTCTCGCCGCCCGATTCCGTTTCGTGGTTTCAGTGACACCCAACCTAAAGTTATCCACAGGCTGCGTCCAGTTTCGACCTAGCCATTGACGGGGTTTCGGAGTCGGCCCAGCGTGGCTTCGGAATCGCTCTATCGTGGTTTCAGAGTCGTGAACTGCCTAAAAAACCCAACCACTCGCTTGTAATCAAACATAAAAATAAGAAACCGCCTTACCTGTAACAGTATATCTAACAAAAAATAACTAGGGCCGAAAATCTTTGCATCCCCGGCCCTCGCTGTCCAGACATATGGTAAGGACTTGATTTGCTTAGAAAATAAAGAGAATAGCCAGTGGTGTATGCAATTTTCTTTCATGTGCCGCCTTTCTGGGTATATTGGGAAAAAAGCGATACATGAGGCGACGATGGGCAGCGACATGCGAGACGATCCTCCGTATTTCAATATCGACCCGGACACCGCCATGGCCGAGCTTGGGCCTGGTCAGGATACGGCCGGCTTTGCCCGCATCGCCGAGGCCTGCGCTCAGGGCCGTGCCGATCTGGTCAGCCGAGGACTCAGCGGTGGTGGCGGCCGCGAACTGCGGCGATTTTCGACCTGGGAAATCACCCGCTATCTGATCCCTGTGGCTCAGGCTCATTTCCGTCGGGTGCTGCGCCAGAATCCGCAGCTGCCCCAGGGCCATTCGGAAACCGAAGGCGGTGCACGCTGGTTTACGCTTGATGAG
>CBDUKI010000306.1:0-1994 GCA_965367765.1 uncultured Henriciella sp. | reverse complement strand
CGCACTGGCCCCCTGCGCCGCCGTTGACATCTCGATTGTCGAGCGATGCAAGGTATGGCCGCTATCCGTCAGGACAAGCCCACGCGCATGGCGCTGGAACAAGGAGACACCGAGCTGTTCCTCAAGCGCAGCGATCTGGCGCGACACCGCAGATTGCGAAATGCCCAGCCGCTCTCCGGCGGCCGTCAGGCTGCCTGCTTCCGCTGCAGCGTGGAATGATTTCAGCTTATCCCAGTCCATGGCGGAGTTTCCTTCCACACCTTGTGCAAGCGGCGCAAGCATATTCCGTGCTGCATATGCGAAATTTGCAGTGCTGGTCTGCAGATTTACTGACTGACCCACATAATGCGCGCAATCCATGCAATTTCGTCGGCCTGGAAGCGTCGAATCGGGTGTTCCGGGTTGAGCGAAATCAGCTCGGTTGCGCTGTCGCCCTGGCGACCCAGCACCTTGGCCATGACTTCACCTTCATGCGTCTTGACCACCACCCGGTCACCGCGGCGCACCTGGGCGGTCGGCGAGACGACAATCCGGTCGCCAGCGCGGTAGGCTGGCTCCATGCTGTCGCCAACGATTTCCAGCGCATAGAGGCCCTCTTCATTCCATGCCCCGGGAAAACGGATCTGATCCCAGCCCGTATCGCGAGGAAAGCCTGCATCATCGAAGAAGCCGTCTGCCCCGGCCTGGGCCATGCCAATCAACGGGGCGGTGACGCCATTGCGGCCTTCGACCAGCGCAGCAAACTCGTCAAACCGCATACCGACGGCGGCCAGCGCGCGCGACAAGCTCTCGGTTGACGGCCAGCGTGGACGCCCATCCTTGGCCTGGCGTTTGGACTTGTTGAAGGCGGTCGGGTCCAGCCCGGCCAGTTTGGCAAGGCCAGACGCGGTCAGGTCATGCCGGGCGGCCAGCCGGTCGAGGCCATGCCAGATATCACCGTGGCGCATCGCGTCTGCCTTTCTGGTGCCATGCACCTGCAGGTCTTGGTAAACCAAGATTAACCACGTAGCATAGGAAAATCATCCTATCAAGCGCACAGCCCCGGCATGTCCACCTTGCGAAACCGTGCGAAAACTGGTCAACACTGGCGCCATGAGCCAGCTGTCGGAAACCCGCGTCTACAAGATCCTCAACGCCGAGGATTATACAACCGCGCAGTCGCTCGGCTATTCGCGTACCGCGCTGGACGAAGGCGATAGCTATGTCCACCTGTCAACGCGCCAGCAGGTCGCCGAGACGCTGGCCCTGCACTATAAGGGGCAAACCGGCGTGCACCTTCTGGAATATATCGTGGAACATTTCAGCGGTCTGGTACGCTGGGAGGAAAGCCGGGGTGGCCAGCTTTTCCCGCATCTCTATTCAACCCTGCGCCTGGATGCGGCGCGACGCGAATGGACGCTTGCCAATGGCCCTGATGGCGGCCATATCCTGCCCGGCGACCTCGATCAATGAGCCTCGCCGACCTCGCCCTGCCCCTGGTGAAGGCCCTGCCGCCGGAAGCGGCCCATACCGCCACGATCAAGGGCTTAAAACTCGGCATCGGCCTGCCGCGGATTGACCCGGCCCAGTGGGGCACAGCCATTACCTTGCCGAAATCCGGCCTCTACCTGCCCAATCCGGTCGGCCTCGCCGCCGGGTTCGACAAGAATGCCGACGTGTTTCGTCCGATGGCGCGGTTCGGCTTCGGCCTGGTCGAATGCGGCACGGTCACGCCAAAGCCGCAGCCTGGCAATGACAAGCCGCGCCTGTTCCGCCTCGACGAGGACGAAGGCGTGATCAACCGTATGGGTTTCAACAATCATGGCCTGGCCTATTTCACGCGCCGCCTGCGCCAGGCCCATCGCTGCGCCATTCCGGTCGGGGCCAATGTCGGGGCCAACAAGACCAGCCAAGACTTCATCGCTGACTATGAGACCGGCATTCAGGCCGTCTACGCCGATGCTGATTACATCACGATCAACATTTCCAGCCCGAACACGCCGGGCCTGCGCGGC
>CBDUKI010000305.1:0-2008 GCA_965367765.1 uncultured Henriciella sp. | reverse complement strand
GTACGGCGGCGGGCAGGAACGCTCATTGCGTTCCGGTACTGAAAACGTGATCGGGATAGCCGGTCTGGGCATGGCTGCCGAACGTGGCGTGCGAGACATGGGCGCGCTGCAGGGCCTGGCTGTGCAGCGCGATGCGCTGGAGGCGCGGTTGAAATCTGAAGCAGGCGTGACCGTTTTCGGCGACAGGGCCGAACGACTGGCGCAGACATCATGCTTTGGCTTGGCTGGATTTGCGGCGGAAACCCAGGTCATGGCGATGGACCTGGGCGGGGTGGCGGTTTCGTCAGGTTCAGCCTGTTCGAGTGGTAAAGTGAAGCGCTCACTGGTATTGTCTGCCATGGGCGCAGATGACGCGCTTGCACAGGCGGCAATCCGCACCAGTTATGGATGGGCGAGTGTGCCTGAAGATTTTGTCCGAACAGGCGATGTCTGGCTGGAAGCGGCGCGGCGAACGGTATTGAAGGATCGAGTGTAATGGATTGCTGTGACGGCATTGAAGATCACGATGAGGACTGCACCGAAGTGAAGGTGAAGGACGGTATTGATGAGGCAACCGTTGCTGCCGCGAAGGCGCTGGAATCCGATCAGTACAAGGCCGGGTTTTCGACGGAGATCGAGACTGAATATGCACCCAAGGGGCTGAATGAAGAGGTCATCCGCTTCATCTCTGCCAAAAAGGAAGAACCTGAATGGTTGCTCGAATGGCGGCTGAAAGCCTATGAGCGCTGGCTGACCATGGACGAGCCGGAATGGGCCATGATCCGCTACGAGAAGGTCGATTATAACGACATCTATTTCTATGCCGCACCGAAGGCCGGGGCGAAATACGAATCGATCGACGATGTCCCAGAAGAAATCCTGGAGACTTACAAGAAGCTCGGCATCCCTCTGAAGGAGGCCGAAGTGCTGCTCGGCGTCGAAGGCGCAGCCGAAACCGCAGCTGCGGCGCGTGAGACGCCGCGCGTGGCGGTGGATGCGGTGTTCGATTCGGTGTCTGTCGCGACGACGTTCCGTGCAGAACTCTCCAAGGCTGGCGTGATCTTCATGTCGATTTCAGAAGCGGTGCATGAGTACCCGGAGCTGGTGAAGAAATATCTTGGTAGCGTCGTGCCGCAGTCTGACAATTACTTCGCGACACTGAACAGCGCGGTCTTTTCCGATGGCACGTTCGTGTACATTCCGCCCGGCGTGCGCTGCCCGATGGAACTATCGACTTATTTCCGCATGAACGCAGAGAATACGGGCCAGTTCGAACGCACGCTGATCATCGCCGACAAGGGCAGCTATGTGTCTTACCTGGAAGGCTGTACGGCCCCGATGCGCGACGAGAACCAACTGCACGCGGCCGTGGTTGAGCTGGTGGCGCTGGATGATGCGGAGATCAAGTACTCGACAGTTCAGAACTGGTGGCCCGGCGATGAGAACGGCAAGGGCGGGATATACAATTTCGTGACCAAGCGCGGCGACTGCCGTGGCCCACGTTCCAAGATCAGCTGGACACAGGTCGAGACAGGATCGGCTGTGACGTGGAAATATCCAAGCTGCATCCTGCGCGGCGATGACAGTGTTGGCGAGTTCTACTCCATCGCCGTGACCAATGGTCGGCAAATGGCCGATACAGGCACCAAGATGATCCATCTCGGCAAGCGCACGAAAAGCCGGATCATATCCAAGGGCATCAGCGCCGGGAAATCCGACAACACCTATCGCGGGCTGGTTTCGGTCAACAAGCGGGCCGAGCAGGCGCGCAATTTCACCCAGTGTGACAGCCTGCTGATTGGCGACCGCTGTGGTGCCCATACGGTGCCCTATGTCGAGAACCGTCGCATGGATGCTCAGCTGGAGCACGAAGCGACGACGACCAAGCTGTCGGAAGACCAGCTGTTCTATGTTCGTCAGCGTGGCATTGGCGAGGAAGAGGCGGTGGCGCTTTTGGTCAACGGTTTCGTGCGTGATGTGCTGCAGCACTTGCCGATGGAATTTGCGGTCGAAGCGCAAAGCCTGCTTA
>CBDUKI010000304.1:0-2037 GCA_965367765.1 uncultured Henriciella sp. | reverse complement strand
CTGTTTCAACGCGCAGGAAATACCCGATACCCCCAGACATACCCGCAAAACACCCGGATGTTAACGGACATACCCGTACTCCATTGGACGTAAGAACCGGCCAATTTTTTGATTTTTTGATTATTTTTCAAGGTATTTCGGGCAATAAAAAACCGCCCCGGAGAGCGGCTTGGTGCCCAGAAGAGGACTCGAACCTCCACGTCCATAAGGACACTACGACCTGAACGTAGCGCGTCTACCAATTCCGCCATCTGGGCACGGGGTAGCAGGCGGCTGGAATAGGTCGTGTTTTCATGCGCGTCAACGCTATTTCGCCGCGCCTTGCAGTCAAAGCGCAGTCCAACCCTGATTTTTATTGTCAGCATGCCGGCCGGAATGAACTCACTTATGCCCAGCGCGCGGGTCATTCCACTCACGGGCGATGCCCTGGCCGCCGCGCCGGGTCAGCCAGAACATCCCGAGCAGGTCGAATATCCCGGCCCCCAGCCGGCCCAGGAAGCCGTACTTGGACTGGCCATGCCAGCGCGCCCGGTCATTGACCAGCTCCTCGCGCACACTCCATCCGGCCCGCTTGACCAGGGCCGGCAGGAACCGGTGCATCGAGGCGAAATAGGGCAGCTCGCGAAACGCCTCAGTGCGGATCAGCTTCCAGCCGCAGCCCGTATCGGTCGCGTCATCGCGCAGCATGAACCGTCGCACCCCATTGGCAATGCGAGACTGCAACCATTTGAAGCCACTGTCATTGCGGCTGTTGCGCTTGCCCGCAATGATGCCGAGCGCGCCCGTATCCTGCCCGGCGATCAGCTCGGCCCACAGGCGGGCCGTATCGTGGACATCGTTCTGGCCATCGCCGTCGAGCAATTGCGTCCAGGTGCCGCTGACCGCTTTCAGCCCGGTAAACAGCGCCGCCGACTTGCCCGAACGCTTGACGTGGGTGAACACGCTGACCGTAGCGGCCCACCGCGTCAGCGCCTGTGCCAGCTCTACCCCGGTGTCGTCGCTCGAACAATCATTCACGCAGATGATCTCGAAGGCGATGCCGGACAGGGCGGCATGGATCTCCTCCAGCAGTGGCAACACATTGCCTTCTTCATTGTAGAACGGGATGAGGACTGAAAGATCAGGCTGGCTCATGTATCCGTCTCGATCCTGACCGCGATGGCCTCTATGCGCGAAGCCGCATCGTCCAGCGCACGCGCAGCGCGATCAATCTCGAATGGCAGGGTCGCAGCGCCCTGCCCGCGATGTGAGGCATCCAGTTCATCAAGCAGGGCCAGGGCCGCAATCAGGAGCAAACGGTCATCACCGATATCGCCAACCGCATCGGCGATTTGCGAGACCCGCCCATCAAGCTGGCGCGCCAGCGAGATCAACCGGTCTTCCTGCCCGGCAGCGCAGGCCACGGAATAGGCCCGGCCACGAATGGTAATATCGGCCTTGGCCATCAACTGCTTCCTTCACGTCCAAGCGCGGCGCGCACCTCGGCAATCGCGGCGCCCAGGGCCTCGGAGGCTTCATCAGCCAGGGCCTGCAGCTCCTTTTCGCGCGCCAGTGCATCGTCCAGCTGCTGGGCAAGATAGGCCCGATCCTCGATCATCGCGGCAAGCTCGCGCTTGGCCACGGCCGGATCGCCCGTACGCTCGAACAGCACGCCAACCGCGCGCTCAAGGCGCGAGACCGCCTTGTCCAACCGTTCCACCGAAGACTCCAAACCACTCATTCTCACTCATCTGCCGTTTTTACACTGAAAACTCAATAGACCGGACACGCTGAACCTTGACAGTCTCAGTCGCCCTGTCCATTGCCGGGGTGAAATTCTGAAGGGTCGATTCATGGCAGTTTCCAACAAAGACATGGCGAATGCCGTGCGCGCACTTTCCATAGATGCCGTCGAAGCCGCAAAATCAGGCCATGTTGGTCTGCCCCTGGGCATGGCAGATGCCGCCACCGTCTTGTGGACGAAATTCCTCAAGCACAATCCAACCGATCCGAACTGGCCAGACCGTGACCGGTTCGTCCTGTCGGCCGGGCATGGCT
>CBDUKI010000303.1:0-2060 GCA_965367765.1 uncultured Henriciella sp. | reverse complement strand
GGTTGGCTTCCTCGCGCCTGAAACGCCCGCGCATCAGGTAGAGCTTCAGCACCGGTACCAGTGTCACCGACAGGATTGCGGCGAAGGCCATGGCATAAGTCTTGGTAAAGGCCAGCGGACTGAACAGGCGATAGCTTTCACCGGTGAGTGCGAAGACGGGCAGGAAAGACACCGTAATGATCAGCAGTGAGAAGAAAATGCCGGGGCCGACTTCCTGTGCGGCCTCAAGCAGCGCAGCGCGCCGGGCGGCCGGGCTTGGTTTCTCATCAATTTCAGAGAGCTTCCGGCTGGCGTTCTCGACCAGCACAATGGATGCATCCACCATGGCGCCAATGGCGATGGCAATGCCGCCAAGTGACATGATGTTCGCAGTGACGCCCTGGAAAGACATAATCATGAAGGCGCCCAGGACACCCAATGGCAGCGTGATGATCGCGACCAGTGAGGAGCGCACGTGCAGCAGGAAGATCAGGATGACCAGCGCCACCGCGATACCTTCCTCGATGAGTTTGTCTCGCAAGTATTCGACCGAACCTTCGATCAGGGGGGCACGGTCATATACGGTGACGATCTCGACCCCTTCGGGCAGGCCGCGTTGCAATTCGGCAAGCTTGGCTTTTACCCGCTTGATGACCTGCAATGCATTCTCGCCATCACGCATGATGACAATGCCTGCGACTGTTTCGCCTTCGCCATTCAGCTCGACGATACCGCGCCGGAGCGCTGGGCCTTCGACGATGCGGGCAATATCGCTGAGCAGTACCGGTGTGCCATCGGCGGCGTAGATCACGACCTGTTCAAGGTCAGAGCGCTCGTCGACATATCCCGATGAGCGGATGACGAATTCACTTTCGGCCTGTTCGATGACGCGTCCACCGACTTCGCTGGAAGCTGCCCGTACTGCATCACGAATGCGCGCGATCGAGATGTCGAAGCTGCGCAACCGGTTCGGATCGATGAAAATCTGATACTCGCGCACGAAACCGCCGACCGAGGCAACTTCAGAGACGCCATCCACACCCGAGAGCTCGAGCGAGAGGAACCAATCCTGCAACGAGCGCAGGTCGGCGAGGTCGGTGTTTCCGGTCTTGTCGACCAGCGCATATTGATAGACCCAGCCGACCCCGGTTGCATCCGGGCCAATCTGGGGCGTCGCCCCGTCTGGTAGTTCAGAACCAAGCCGGGAGAGTGCTTCCAGCACCCGCGAGCGGGCCCAGTAGAGATCCACATCATCCTCGAAGATGACATAGACAAAGCTTGTGCCGAACATCGACGAGCCTCGGACATCCTTGGTGCGCGGCAAGCCGAGCAGGTTGGTCGACAGGGGGTAGGTGACAAGGTCTTCGACGATTTGCGGGCTTTGCCCTGGGAAGTCCGTACGAATGATGACTTGCGTATCGGTCAGGTCCGGCACTGCATCAAGCGGTGTCCGCTCCACGGCGAGCCAGCCTGCGACGGCAAGCGCAGCGGCCAGGACCAGCACAATGAGTTGGTTGGACATCGACCAGCCAATCAGCCTGGCGACCCAGGACTTGGAGGGATCATGGCCGGATAGGTTGTGTGAGGGTTGCATCAGTGCGCGCTCCTAGCGGTGACCGGAATGGGGGTCGATGGGCTGGCGGTTAGGTGAATCCATGGCCATGCCGGCCATTGGGTCTGGCCAGGCAACGGTTTCTGCCTCACCGTTGCCGTACGGATTGCGCGGCGGGCCATCCGCTTGCAGCCAGAGACGACCGGAGGCCGTCTCGCGGTAAAGGGCCAGTCCGGCATTGCGGTAATGCACTGGTGCGCCTTCAATCAGCCAGGGTTCCAGTGCCTGCATCAGGCGCGCAAGCTCAGCGGCGAGAGCCTCACCTTCACTGGCGTCTTTGGCAGCCCTCAGCGCGATCTCGCTATCTTCGAGAATTGGCACGAGCTTCGTATCGTCAAATCGGATGCGGAGGGTTTCACCGAGACCAAGTGCCGGGTCCACGAAATAGGGATCAATGCGATATTGGTCTATCAGGGCCTCATGGAAGTAGAGTGCCATGTCCGTGAAGTGGTCGATTTCGGCCAGGGTG
>CBDUKI010000302.1:0-2079 GCA_965367765.1 uncultured Henriciella sp. | reverse complement strand
GAGCTGAAGCGTGCGCTCGGCAATGAAGGCGCCGCCGCAACCAAGATCATGGTTGGCGGCGTGATCCCACCGCAGGATTTCGATGCGCTCTATGCCGCCGGAGCCGTGGCCATCTTCCCACCCGGCAGCGTCATCGCCGACAGCGCCATCACCATGCTGGAAGCCCTGTCAGAGGGCGACGGAGCCAAGGCGGCGGAATAGATCAGGCGCTAAAAATCGGCCACGAAGGAACCGGTGACCGCCTGGCCCTAATCTGCGCTAATCCAGATCGGTGATGACCAGGCCATTTCGGTCTGGAACCATGGCACATTGCTGGGCGGGGTGAGGCCAAGGCGCAGGCTGTCATAGGTCGACCATCGGCAGGTCGGGTTCTGGATCGTGCGGGCATAGTAGAAGGCGTTCTGGCCCGCATCATAGTCCGGGTCCGTCCATTGGGCTTTCAACTCCGCTGCACCAAGGCTGTTATCGAAAGCACAAGTGGCCGGGTCCACGCTTGCCGTCGTTGCCGCACAGCGTTTCGTATCGGCATCCGGCGCGCGCCCGTCACTACAGGCTACGTCCTGGATAGTCTCAAACGTCTCGCCATTCTCGGTCCAGCCCTTGACGATCTGGATACGGTCCAGCGGCGCGCTGTCTGGATCCTGCATCGCCCAAACCAGGAAACGCGGTTGCGCCCCGGCGGAGCTGGCCAGGCGACTGCCCATTGGTACGCCGGTTTCATAAGCGGTTTCGAGCAGGTCTGCGTTGTCTGTCATCGCTTCATCAAAGGCAAAACTGGCGAAGAGCCTCAGCCGAATGCGTGTGCCGCTGGTGGCATAGACTTCCTTGCGCTGCATCGCCTCAAACAGGGCTTCGCGCGTGTTCTCGGGCGCCCAGATCGCGGCTAGGCCACCGGGATTGTTCAACAGGGTTCGGCTATTGCCGCCAGGCTCTGACGGCAGGCGGACACGCGCCGAGGCGCTGACCAGGCCATTGAAGCCGCGCCAGTCCCACTCCTCGGTATCGCCCGGCGTCGAATTGTGCGTGTCGGTTGACCCGATCATGCCGAAATCTAGCGGGTTGAAGCCCAGCTCATCATCAAGCTCGAGGCCGCGTTTCAGACCATTGCGGGCCATTGAGGTCGGATGGATGCACTTGGTTTCCTGCCCCTCTTCGCAGCGCGGCAGGAATTGTTCAAAAGCGCATTCCTCATCCGTCGTGCCAAACCCGATGGCACATTCGGAATTGCCCTTGATCTGGAACATTTCGACCAGCGGTTCATAGCGATCGCGCATGTGCCAGTCCGCTTCGGTATAGGCGACGCCGTCAATCGTGTGACCGGCAAAGGCGAGCCCCCATGACTTGTTCGGGTTGTGCGGAATGGTCAGGAATTCGCAGGGTGCCTGGCAGTCTTCATCCAGACGGGTCCACAGGTCCAGCTCGCTCATCGCGTCATAGGCGGAAATGGCCTGGCCCGGCACCTGGCTGTTGGCGAAAATGACATTGCGGTGGATTTTCCCGCGATCCGGCAAGGGCGGCGAATATTCATAGGCGGCAAAGGTCGTGAAACGTCCCGGCTCATTATGGGCGTCGGCCGTAGCGACGATTTCGGCCCAGGTTTCTTCGGCGAACCGCACCGTCTTGGCCAGTTCGTCAGGGCTGTTCGGCGTGATGCGGGCGGGCGGGCGCTTTTCACCTGCGGCGCGCAGGCGCAGGAACAGGCTGACGCTTGGGCTTTCCATCTGTCGACACAGGGTTTTCATCGCCTTGCTGATCTCTGGGTCGGCACATTGTTGTTGCAGGCCAAAGCCTTCGGCATGGTCTGTCACCGCCGCAAAATCGAGCGGCACAGCTAATTGCATGCGCTCACCGACAAGCGATTCCACGCCCTGCCCCTTGGCAAACCGGTAGGCCGCATCAGGGGTGCGCCGATTGCCGAATATATAGGCATCGAATGACAGGTTCGAGTGGACGTGCAGGTCCCCGAAATAAACATTGTTCAACGGGCTTGGCGCCGGCAGGGACGCGGCGCGCGGTTCTGGGCTGGCAAAGGCCGCTTCGTTTTCGGTGGTGACATCGGCGCGCATCGCTTCGATCTTG
>CBDUKI010000301.1:0-2097 GCA_965367765.1 uncultured Henriciella sp. | reverse complement strand
TATGAAGCCGGCGAATTTCTGTCCGTGCATGAATACAAGAATGTCGTGCGCTGGGCCGACCAACTGGCCGAACGTCCGGCCGTACAGCGCGGGCGCATGGTCAATCGCGTCTGGGGCGAACCATCTAGTCAATTGCCAGAACGTCACGACGCCGCTGACTTCGAGACCAGAACAATGGACAAGCTGAACCCGGAAGCCAGCTAATCCTGATTGGCGAAATGGTGGGCGAGCGTCCTGACAAAATGCCGGACCTCGCCTGCCAGCCCACTTGCTTGCAACTGCTCAAGACTGGTCCTTGACCACGGGCGTAATTGCTCCAGCGCCGCATCCAGCTCAAGGTAACGTTCCCGTTCGTCAGTTTCGAGGTCTAGCTGCCCGACCGCCAGCAACAGATCATCAAGATCCCGCGCCAGACGCATGGCCTCAAATGCGGCCATCATCGGGATCAGCAAGCCGGGTTCATCCTGCCAGCTGCGCCCTGCAAACAGGCCCTGAACGACATCCTGGCCGACCCCGCCGCAATCATATCGCACACAACCAGCAAACCCGTTATCAGCCAGGCTTGAATGTATGCTGCATCGGCCATCACCAGCCAGTTTTGGGCACGCGACATTAGCCGGTTTTTCAAGGCCGAAATCTTCATCAGCATCAAATGCGAAAGCGACACAGCATAGCGCGGCACACTGACTGCAATCCCCACGTCGAACAGCTTGTGGCATAGCCTTGTCTCTACCTGTGACCCACGGGTTTCGATAGCCTTGTCATCATTATCGTCAAGCCGGGGATCGCCGCCCCTTTGCGCATGAGAGACTCCCGTTAAGTTGCCTCGCGAGACATTGACCAGAAGAGGGACTCAACATGATCGGCGAAATCATCACGGAAGTGTTTTCCACCAGCGGGCTGTTCACCCTGCTCATGTTGCTCCTGTTGCAAGCCGTGCTCGGCTTCGACAATCTGCTCTACATATCCATCGAATCCAAGCGCGTCGGCGAGACCAAGGCACCTATGGTCCGCCGCTGGGGCATTGGCCTGGCGGTCGTCCTGCGCGTTGTCTTGCTGGTCATCATCGTCAACATATTCACACTTCTGGCCGAGCCGATCTTCAACCTTGACCTGCTCGGCATTGTCGAAGGCCATTTCACCGTACAATCGCTGGTGACGCTGGGCGGTGGCGGTTTCATCATCTACACCGCGATAAAGGAGATCACGCACCTCCTGACGGTCGATCACATCGAACATTCCGAAGGATCCAAACCAAAATCCGTCGCCCAGGCGATCACCATGATTGTGGCCATGAACCTGGTTTTCTCTTTCGACAGCATCCTGTCAGCCATGGCCATTGCCAACGAGAAAACGGTCGGCGCCGACGGCGTTCCTGTCATCGAATACCAGGTCTGGATCATGGCGATTGCCATCATCGCATCGGGCATCGTGATGATCCTGATGGCCGACTACGTGGCAGACTTCCTCAAGCGCAATCGCATGTATGAGGTGCTCGGCCTGTTTATCCTGTTCCTGGTCGGAGTGCTGCTCGTCACCGAAGGCGCCCACCTGGCCCATCTGAAACTGTTCACCTTCCCAGTCGACGCGATGAGCAAGTCCAGCTTCTACCTCGTGGTCGGTGTCCTGGTCATCACCGACATCATCTCGAGCAATTACCAGAAACGCCTGTGGGCGCAGCGCGAGGCTGAGCTCCGAAACGCTGGCAATGTCGACAGCACAATCAAGGCTGTCGATGCGCATATCAAGAAGCACGGCAATATAGGTTGAGGCAAGTCAGGCGAGCCCCCATTGCCTAGGCGCGGTCGGTTAGTCGACCACGCCTTTCAGCTTGCGGGTGATCTTCACCGCCACTTTGTTGCCTTTTCGCCCGATCTGACCCTCGAATGCAACCGGGCCATCTCGGTCACCGGACAACACCTCCACAGGCTGATCAGCTGGCAAGCCAAGCAGCAGGGTTGACCCGGCCTTGAGGCTGGTCAGATGGCTCATCGGGACGCTCAGGCTGGCAATTCGCGCAGTCATCACCGCTGTCATCGGGGTTCGCCCACGCAGCCCAACCGGCCGTTCGGAGGCTGGATCGGCCTTTGACTGGGT
>CBDUKI010000300.1:0-2119 GCA_965367765.1 uncultured Henriciella sp. | reverse complement strand
CGACAGGGATTTTGCACAGCGACTGACGGTGATCGCCGACCGCGTCACGGTGGCGCTCGACCAGTTGATCCCGCCTGCGCAAGGCCCTGAGGCGGATCTGATGCGCGCCATGCGCCATGCCGCCCTGGCCAATGGCAAGCGTATGCGCCCATTCTATGTGATTGAGGCGGGTGCCCTGTTCGACGCGCCTGAGCAGAGCCTGCTGCGCACGGCTGCTGCGCTGGAATGCGTGCATACCTATTCGCTGGTCCATGACGATCTTCCCTGTATGGATGATGATGACCTGCGCCGTGGCCAGCCAACTGTGCACAAGGCTTATGGCGAGGCGACGGCCGTTCTGGCGGGCGATGCCCTGCTGACCCTGGCCTTCAAGATCCTCGCCAATAGCGATACCCATCGTGACCCGGCCATTCGCCTGAAACTGATTGAGCGTCTGGCCGATTGCTCCGGAGCGCGGGGCATGGTCGGCGGCCAGATGATCGACATGCTGGAGACCGACAGCCCGCGCGACCTCAATACGATTACCCGTATGCAGCGCCTCAAGACCGGCGCGCTGATCTCCTATTCGGTCGAGGCCGGGGCGATCATTGGCGGGGCCAATGAGGCGGAGCGTAACGCCCTGCACGGCTTCGCACATGACCTTGGTTTGGCCTACCAGATTGCTGATGACCTGCTCGATGCGGAGGGCGATGAAGCCGAAGTCGGCAAGCCCTTGCGCACCGACGCCGCGGCTGGAAAAGCCAATTTCGTGACCCTTTTGGGGGTGGATCAGGCGCGTGACCGGGTGCGGCTGCTCGCCGCGCAAGCCCGCGAACATTTGGCAATCTTTCAAAATCGCGCCAATATTTTGCTGCAATCGGTTGATTTTGTTTTGGACCGAACACACTAAACTGGTTCGAACCCGGATCGTCGCACAGAGACCAACCAGATGACAGACATTCCAAATGCGCGCTTGCTGGATGACGTCCTCACCCCGGACGATCTCAAGGACAAGACGCGTGACCAGCTCAAGCAGATCGCCAATGAAGTGCGTGACGAGGTGATTGATGCCGTGTCGGTGACCGGCGGTCACCTTGGGGCTGGGCTGGGTGTGGTTGAGCTGACCGTGGCCCTGCATTCGGTTTTCGACACGCCGCGCGACAAGCTGATCTGGGATGTCGGCCACCAGTGCTATCCCCACAAGATCCTGACCGGGCGGCGCGATCGCATTCGCACGCTGCGTCAGGGCGGCGGCCTGTCTGGCTTCACCAAGCGGGCCGAAAGCGAATATGATCCGTTCGGCGCGGCCCATGCCTCGACCTCGATTTCTGCGGCCCATGGCTTCGCCAAGGCGCGCGAGCTGCAGGGGCGCGACAATCATGTTGTCTCGGTGATCGGCGACGGCTCGATGACGGCTGGCATGGCCTATGAGGCGATGAACAATGTCGGCTATGAGCAGCTGCGCCAGGTTGTGATCCTGAACGATAATGACATGTCCATCGCCCCGCCGGTCGGCGCGATGAGCCACTATTTCTCGCGCCTTGTGTCCTCGCGCTCTTACCGTGGCCTGCGCAAGTTCGCCAAGAGCGTGATCAAGCCGATGGGCCTGGAAAATCCGGCCCGCAAGGCCGAGGAATACCTGCGCGGTTTCGCCATGGGCGGCACCATGTTCGAGGAGCTGGGCTTCTACTATGTCGGCCCGATTGACGGGCACGATCTCGACGTGCTGATCCCGGTCCTGGAAAACATCAAGCAGATGCAACGCCCGGTCCTGCTGCATGTCGTGACCCAGAAAGGCAAGGGCTACGAGCCAGCCGAGAACAGCGCCGACAAGTATCACGGCGTGTCCAAGTTCAATGTCGTGACCGGCGAGCAACAGAAATCTGCGCCCAAGGCGCCGAGCTTCACCCGCGTCTTTGGCGAGACCCTGACGCGGCTGGCTGAGGTTGATGACAAGATCTGCGCCATCACTGCGGCCATGCCATCAGGCACCGGGGTGGACATTTTCAAACGCAGCTTCCCTGAGCGCGCGCTTGATGTCGGCATTGCCGAACAACATGCCGTGACAATGGCTGCCGGCATGGCCGCCGATGGCATGAAGCCGTTCGCGGCGATCTATTCGACCTTCCTGCAGCGCGGC
>CBDUKI010000299.1:0-2132 GCA_965367765.1 uncultured Henriciella sp. | reverse complement strand
GACTGGCTTGAAACAGTCTTCCAGCGTGGGGCGTTCTCCATCGCTGACAAGCCGAGCGCACCAATCGCTGGCAGCCCATCACCGCCAATCAGGATGGGCGCGCGGAACCAGGCAATCGTGTCAACCAGGCCCGCCTTGATGAAACTCGCCGCGAGCTTGCCCCCGCCTTCGAGGAACACCCTGTTCAACCCATCGGTCGAGCAGCGATCCAGCAGGCGGGCCGGTGAGACACGCCCATCAATATTGCCGCAACGCCAGACCTCTGCCCCCGCCGCCTCAAGCGCGCTGACCGCATGCCCCTCTGGTTGGACCGCCGCGATGACGACCCGGCCCAGGCCAACCGATTGGACCAGGCGGCTGTTCACGGGGGTACGCGCCTGGCTGTCAGCGACAATCCGCACGGGCTGCACCTGGGGCTGGGGCACGGTGCGAACGGTCAGCAATGGGTCATCGGCAAATACCGTTCCCGACCCGACCAGGACCGCATCATGCTGGCCGCGCATTTCATGCACCCGCGCGCGCGACTGGTTGCCGGTGATCCACTGGCTGACACCATTGTGCAGGGCGATCTTGCCATCCATGCTGGTGGCAATTTTCAGGGTGACGCTTGGCCGGGCCATCTAGTCGGCGTCCAATGCCGTCTGTTCGATGAAAGCCGCAAAATCGGACGGGTCGCCAAAATCCTTGTAGACGCTGGCATAGCGCACATAACCAACCGGATCGACCGCTCGCAGGCTCTCCATCACCATCTGGCCAATATCCTCTGACGACATTTCCGTTTCGCCACTACTTTCCAGCTTGCGGATCAGGCCAGAGACGAGCTGGTCGAGCTGCTCTGTCGTGACCGGACGCTTGCGCATGGCGATGGCGATGGAGCGGGTCAGCTTGTCCCGCTCGAATGGCGTGCGCTTGCCATCACGCTTGAGAACCGTGATCTCGCGCAGCTGAACCCGTTCAAATGTCGTGAACCGCGCGCCGCAATCATCACAGCCCCTGCGGCGACGCACAGCCGTATTGTCTTCCGCCGGGCGGCTGTCCTTAACGGCCGTATTCTCAGAACCGCAGAACGGGCACCTCATTCATCAAGCTCCCAGGCCGTTATAGATCGGGAAGCGTGCGGTCAGTGCCTTGACCTCACCGCGCACCCGGTTTTCGACGCTGGCGCTCTCGCCAGCGGCAACGGCATCGACCACTTCAACGATCCAGCGGCCAATCTGCTGGAATTCCTCAACCCCGAAACCACGGGTCGTACCCGCTGGCGAGCCAACCCGAATGCCACTGGTAATGGTCGGCTTTTGCGGATCGAATGGAACCCCGTTCTTGTTGCAGGTGATGAAGGCACGCTCCAGTGCTTCTTCGGCGTCGCGCCCGGTCACGCCTTTCGGGCGCAGGTCGATCAGAACGACGTGTGTATCGGTCCCGCCGGAAACCACATCCAGGCCACCCGCCTTGACCGTATCGGCCAGGGCATTGGCATTGTCGACAACATCCTGAGCGTACTTCTTGAAGGCCGGGGTCAACGCTTCGCCAAAGGCCACAGCCTTGCCGGCAATGACATGCATCAGCGGGCCACCCTGAATGCCTGGAAAGACGGCTGAATTGATCTTCTTGGCAATATCGGCGTCATTGGTCAGCACCATGCCGCCACGCGGGCCGCGCAGCGTCTTGTGGGTTGTCGTAGTCGCGACATGGCAATGGTCCAGCGGATTAGGGTGGACACCGCCAGCTACCAGGCCGGCAAAGTGCGCCATGTCGACCATGAAAATGGCATCAACACTGTCGGCAATCGCCCGGAAACGGGCAAAGTCGATCTGACGCGGATAGGCCGAACCACCCGCAATGATCAGTTTTGGCTTGTGCTCGGCAACCAGCGCCTCAACCTGTTCAAAATCAACCCGGTCGTCCTGTTTCCTGACGCCATACTGTATGGCATTGAACCATTTGCCAGACTGGTTCGGCCTGGCCCCGTGGGTCAGGTGACCGCCAGCATCGAGGCTCATGCCGAGAATCGTATCGCCTGGTTGCAGCAAGGCCTGGAACACGGCCTGGTTGGCCTGGCTGCCAGAGTTCGGCTGGACATTGGCAAAATCGCAATTGAACAGCGCCTTGGCCCGGTCCCGTGCAAGATTCTC
>CBDUKI010000298.1:0-2149 GCA_965367765.1 uncultured Henriciella sp. | reverse complement strand
AACCGCCGCAACAAGGCTTCGCGGGCCCGGCCAACTGGACGGACTTCATCAAATGAAATCGGCTCGCTCATACCTCTTCCCGTGACGCATTGCCTGCGGCGCAGGGTCGGCCAAACAGGTTAACAATCTGATGAGATATTCGCTCCGGGTTGCGCGGTTCAGGACATGTGTTTGCGCGGGTGAACCACCATTAGGAGGATGCTTGCGGCCAGCATGGCAATCGACAGGGCAAAGAGCCGGCCGCCATCGGTCGCGGTCTCGCCGGACAGCAAAGAGCGCGGCACTTCCTTGCCCAGTATGTCAGGCATCAAATGGGCGGCCACAGCCCCGCCAAGGATCAAGAAAGACAGAACCGCGCCAACCCGACGCGAGGCCGGCACCAGCAATAGCAAGGCGGCAATCAGCTCCAGGATACCAACAACCACGCGGCCCGTGGGTTCAAGCAGGGCAATACCGGTCTTGGCCGCCATTGTCGCGAAAACGATGTTCTCGCCCGGCGCATCAAACATCTTGACCTGCCCGGCTGGCGGGTTCGGCAAGGGATGGATCGTGCCATGGACGAACATGAAGATCAGGAACAGTGCCAGCCCCCACCCGGCCAGCGAACGCAGCATGTTCATGATGTCCCTCCTCAACAGCCGTCTTGTTTAACACGGAGACTTTCCCTAACCAAGGTGATCGGCAGTTTGTGGCAGATTTATGCTTTTGCGCCGTGATTTCTATGCATAAGGTCAGCAAAAAGGCATGTTGGTGTATGACTGAGAACGCGGACGAGCGCGAAGAGGCAGCGGATGAAGCCGAGCTGTACGAGGAGGCGCGCTCCCCGGTGACTGGCATGTCATCGGCGATGAGTGCCGGGGCCAACCTGCTGTCGACCGCCGAATCCCTGCTCGCGCGCAAGACCCGGCGCGGCGTCAGCGCCGAACTCCCCGCCTACCTGTCTGTGCAGTCGACCTGGTTCATCGCCTTTGGCCTGCAAATGGTGTTGTTTCCCTATCTGATCACCAATCGGCTCGGCCTGGGCGGCACAGAGCTTGGCCTGGCGAATCTCGCCCTGTCCGGCCCGTCGGTCATCTTCCTGCTGCTTGGCGGGGTTGTGGCCGAGCGCGCCTCTGGCAAGCCGCTTTTGATGGTCCTCCACCTGCTGGCCGCGACACCCTCCTTCCTGCTCGCCTTCGTGATTGCCAGCGACCGGTTCACGCTTCAATTCTGGCACATGATTGCATATGGCGTGGCGCTTGGCACAGTCGGCGCGTTCATGATGCCGGCGCGCGATTCCATTCTCAATGAAGTGGTTGAACGGCGCGGTCGGGTTGGCTCCAAGGTCACCCTTCAGCAAGGCGTCGCCTTTGCGACCCTGGCGCAGTTCGCCGCGCAGATCACCGGCCTGATCGTTGGTGGCTATGCCGACAAGGCGACCACAATGCCAAGCTGGCTCGGCGGCTTCGGAATCGGGCCGGTGGCCAGTTGGAAGCTGCTGACCATTCAGGGCGCCATTGTGGCCCTGGGCGCCGTGCTGGCCTTGCTGCTGGCCAAGGGCCGCAAGGTTGAAACCGGGCGCACCGGAATTGGCGCGGCCTTCGGCGATATTGGCGAAGGCTTCAAGGTTGTTGCCGGTGACCCCAAACTGTGGGCCATGACCATCCTGATGTTCGCCGTCGGGATTTTCGTGATCGGCGCCTTCCTGGTCGTTCTGCCAATCATCAACCGTGACGTTTACGGCCTGTCCGGCGACGGCATTCGCGACATGTTCGTGACTTTCTGGCTCGGCGCATTCGTCTCGTCAGTGGCGCTCTCATTGTTCACCCATATCAAACGCCAGGGACGTTTGCTCCTGTCGGCCCAGCTGATCGGCTCGCTGGCCATCCTGCCGATGATGACGCGCATTCCTCATTGGGGCTTCCTGCTCATCGTCTTCGTCTGGGGCCTGTCGGCTGGCGTCTCAATCGCGATGAGCCGTTCGATCGTGCAGGATGCCGCGCCGAAGGACCAGCTGGCGCGTGTCCTGTCTATCTACCAGCTTGGCTTCATGGCCGGCGCCCCATTCGGGGCCGCCATCATGGGCTGGCTGGTCGATGCGTTCGGGCCGTACAAGATTGCCCTGGTGCCGGCGCTTGGCATGTCGATCATGATCTTCTGGGTCGTCCTG
>CBDUKI010000297.1:0-2157 GCA_965367765.1 uncultured Henriciella sp. | reverse complement strand
GGGGTACAGACCGAAGCCGAGACCGCCGAGGCCGCCTTGAAACAGAATGCGACCGCGATGAACGGCGTGTTCCGCGTGCTTGAGCGCGCCAGCATTGCCAAACGCGACATGCAGACCTCGAACTTCTCGCTGCAGCCGCGCTATGACTATTCCAACCGCCAAGACGGTGGCCAGGCCAGACTGGTCGGCTATACGGCGACCAATCAGCTGGCCGTGACGGTGCGCGATCTCGACAATCTTGGCGCAACCATGGATGCGCTGGTCGGGGCCGGGGGCAATACGTTCTCCGGCCTGCAATTCGCGTTGGATGATGACCGCGCCGCCAAGGATGAGGCCCGCCGTCTGGCCATGCAGAGCGCGATTGCCCGCGCCGAGCTTTATGCCGGGGCGGCTGGCTATGAGGTCGCGCGCGTGGTGACGATTTCCGAAAGTGGCGGCTATGCCCCGCAACCCATGGCGATGATGCGTTCTGCCAGTGCCGACATGGCCGAGTCTTCGCCGATTGCCAGCGGCGAGGTTGGCTATTCGGTCACCGTCAATGTCGTGTTCGAGTTGCGCAAATAGGCCAGACCGGCCCAATTGATACTTTTGTTCTGGCCTCGACATTTCCCGTAACATAAGGTTTCATTAACTTTATGTTACGGGGAGACGAGCATGCGATACCTGTCCATTCTACTGGCCGCGGCCGTTACCGCCTGCGCCAGCCAGCCACCGAGCGAACAAGGCATGCCGCCACCCGCGCCGGACCGTGGCCTGCCCCCGCCCCCGCCCCCGGTGATCGGGACACCGTCGCCGGACTACGAATATTCCGAAGTCGTGACCGAAGCCGGGCGCACGCAGACCATCCAGCGGGTCAAGGATTTCCTGCCCTTCATTGACCTGGCGATGAACCCGCTGGCGGCCTCGCAGGACTGGGGCATGCCGCTCGAGGATCGCTATACGCGCATCCGCATCGAGACGCTGAACCCGAAAGATACCGACATGTCGGGCACGGCCTCGGGCGAGTATACCAATCGCGAACCGGACCGCGACTATCGCAAGGAAAGCCGGGGCTGGCTGTCGCGGATGATGAGTTCGAAGACGGTCAACCGGACATTGCTGGTCGAGTTTGACCTCGCCAAACCGAATGTGAAATCGACCCAGGCCCTGTTTTCGGCTTCGTTCACCTCGAACAATCAGGACGGGGAATCCTGGTCCACAGACCAGAGTATCGCGCTCTATGCCACGCCCTGGTTCAAGGTCAGCTCGAACTCGACCATGACGACCAAACTGCGGATGCAGCTGGCCGACCAGCGCGAAAACTATGGCGCGAGCGCCAATGTGCTGGCGACCCTGACCAATGCGGCCTCCCTGATGACGCCAACGGCGCCGCTAGTGACCTATTTCAGCGCCCCGGCCATGACGCAGGCCTCCAACTTCCTCGATTCATCGGTCTCGACCCTGTTCGGGCGGGCGATTACCGAGCAGTCGACCGGCACGATGGCGCTGAAAACCTGGAATGGCGATCCGCTTCTGGTGGTCTATGCCGCGATGCCGGACGCCAGGGATATTCGCCGGACCAAGAACCGCGACATGCTGGGCGGCTGGGCGGTCTATCTCGAAGCGCCGATTACCTCGATGTTCACCAGCGCCGTCCAGATCGACCCGAATGCCTATAGCGAAGTGCCGGATTTTTCAGGCCTGAACAGTGCTGATGTGATGGCCTTTGAAATGGCCGAGAACATGACGGTCTATTCCTATATCTTCATCGACCTTGGCCTGGCCGACCGGATTTCGGACCTGAACGAGACGGGCGATGCTGAACTGGCCCGCCAGATCTGCAACCGGATCGACCGGGGCATGACTGAGTTCGGCGGTTTCAATGCCTGGGATTCAGCCGCTGCCGTCTATGCAGCGGCGAAAAGCGACATGATGACAAGCCTGGCGCAGGAAACAATGCTGCGCCCGGAAACCTGTGATGCGATGTCGCGATATTATCAATTACTGTGGCTGAACGCCCCGCCGGTGGTGCATGAGATCGTGCCCGATGACGGGACGGTTACAGACGCGCCGTTCTAGGCTCAGCCGTAAGCCGCGCTTGGCGTCTTGGCGACGTTGTTCTCGTCCAGCAGCACGACCATGGGCTGGTGCTGGCGCGCCTTTTCGGCCTCAATCTGA
>CBDUKI010000296.1:0-2158 GCA_965367765.1 uncultured Henriciella sp. | reverse complement strand
CCTTCTTTTTCGGACTGGCCGTGATCGCCGTGCTGATCTTCAGCCTCTACCGGGCCAAGTATGGCGCTCGCGAGAGTGCTGATGAAATGGCCAAGATAGACGCCCAGATTGAAATGGCGCGGCTGGAACAGACCGAGCTGAAAACAGAATTCGCCCACCGTTCGCGTCAGGAATGGATTGAAGAGATTGCCCGTAGCGAGCTGGGCATGGTGCCGGCACGGGCCGAACAGTTCATCGGTCTCGATGAGCTTGATGCCGAGATCGGCCTGGTGGAGCAGGCCGATGCGCCCGGGCGTGGAGGTGGCGATGATGACTGAGCGACCAGCCCGTGAAGCCATGCGCGGCGGCGGCCTGCGCTCGCGCCTGGTGTCGATGGGGTTGCTGGCCGTATTTGCCACGATCGCCGTCAAGGGTGGCCTGGTTGCCATGAGTGGTCATAGCAGCGCCCCCGATGGTGTGGCGAGCGCTTTTGCCCCCAGCGTGCGCCGGGCAGATATTGTCGACCGCAACGGCAAGTTGCTGGCTACAAGTGTGCCGGCCTACTCACTGGCAGCCGACCCGCGCGCCATGATGGATGGTGATCTGGTTGCCCGGGAGCTGGCCAGCGTGCTGCCAGACCTGGACGTGGAGACCATTTCACGGCGCTTGGCCAACAAGTCGCGGGCCTTTGTCTGGGTCCAGCGCGGCCTGACCCCCCGTCAGCGCCAGGCCGTGTTTGATCTGGGTCTCGAGGGGCTGATCTTCCGTGAAGACACGGTGCGTTCCTATCCTGAGCAGTCACTGGCTGGTCATGTGCTCGGTTTTGTCGGGGATGATGGGCAGGGCCTGGGTGGGATTGAATATTCCATGGATAGCCGGCTTGCATCAGGTGGGGATCCGCTGGTGTTGACCCTGGACCGTCGGGTGCAGTTTGGCCTGGAGGCCGAGTTGAGCGCGGCGGTTGGCGAATATGATGCTGAGCGCGCCGCCGGGATCGTGATGCAGGCCCGCACCGGCGAAGTCCTGGCAATGGCCAGCTGGCCGCCGATCAATCCGCACACCGTGAGAGACCTCGACAAGGAGGATCCATCCCGCATCGATAATGCAGCTGCATCGGTGTTTGAGCTTGGTTCGATCTTCAAGCCGCTGACCGTCGCCGGGGCGCTTGATGCCGGGGCGGTGCGCCCAAGTGATGTGTTCGATGTGCGTGAACCGCTGATCATTCGTGGCCAGACCATTAGCGACGATCACCCGATCAGTGCGCGGGCCACGCCAATGGAGATCATTGCCCACAGTTCAAATATCGGCACCGTCAAAGTGGCCTGGCAGATGGGCGCGCGGCGCCAACAGGAGTTTTTTGCCTCACTTGGCCTGTTTGATCGGGCACCGGTTGAGCTTTCGGCTAGCGCCAAGCCGCTTCTGCCGCCAGAATTTGATGACCTCTATGCCGCCACGGCCAGCTATGGCCACGGCATTGCCGTGACCCCGATTGCCTTTGTCGGGGCCTTCTCGGCGCTGGCCAATGATGGTGAGCGAGTTGAGCCGACTTTGCTGATGGAGCCAGAGCACCGCCGCGCACCAAAGCGTGTCATGTCTGCACCGACCGCAGGTTTGGTGACCGCCATGCTTCGCCAGGCCGTTCTGGACGGGACCGGAAAAGCCGCGGACGTGCCGGGTTATCAGGTGGCTGGGAAGACCGGTACGGCAGAGCGCCCCTTTCAGGGCGGCTATTCCAGCACGGACAATATTTGCAGCTTTGCCGCAGTGTTCCCCGCAGATCGCCCTGAATTTGTCGTTTTGATTGTCTTGGATAATCCCAAGGCTGCGCCTGGGCGAGGGCGTGCAGCCGCATGGAATGCTGCGCCAACAGCGGGCCGCGTGATCGAACGCATCGCTCAACCGCTTGGCCTGGAGCCGATGATTGAAGAGCCGGTCGCGTCCGGGCCGCGCCAGCATTCGGTCTCTGCGAGAAGGAATTCGCTATGAAGCTGCAAGACCTGTTCCCGCGCATGACCGGTGTGACCGGCGACCTCGAGATTACCGGCCTGACGGCTGATAGCCGCCGGGTTGAGCCAGGCTTCCTGTTTGCGGCGCTGAAGGGCGTGGCCGCGGATGGCCGCGACTATATTCCAGGCGCGATAGAGGCCGGGGCAGTGGCGGTTCTGGGGCATGATTTGCC
>CBDUKI010000295.1:0-2214 GCA_965367765.1 uncultured Henriciella sp. | reverse complement strand
GCATCTGGTATTTAGTATCGGGCTTATCGTTCATTAACTGCACGCCGCGCGCCTTCAGCTTGTCCCAACAGGAGACCAGGTCGTCGCAGATCAGGGCGATATGCTGAATACCCTCGCCATTGAATTCGCGCAGGAATTCCTCGATCTGGCCCTTGCCGCCTTCGCCTTCCTCGTTCAGCGGGATGCGGATCTTGCCGTCCGGTGCGGTCAGCGCCTTCGAGGTCAGGCCGGTATATTCGCCCTTGATGTCGAAATAGCGAATTTCCCGGAAGTTGAAGAGCTTCTCGTAGAAATCGGCCCAGTACTTCATCCGCCCGCCATAGACATTGTGGGTCAGGTGATCGATCAGCTTGAAGCCACAGCCTTCCGGCGTCTTGTCGACCCCCGGCAAGAATTCAAAGTCGATATCATAGATAGACAGGTCGTCGCCATAGCGGTCGATCAGGTAGATGATCGAATTGCCGATGCCGCGAATGGCCGGGATGTGCAGTTCAGACGGCCCGGTCTGGACACTGACTGGCTCGGCACCCTGCTTGATCAGGTAATCATACGCCTTGCGCGCATCACGCACCCGGAAACCCATGCCACAGGCGCTCGGCCCATGTTCGCGGGCAAAGTACCAGGCGGCCGACTTCGGCTCGTAATTGGTGATCAGGTTGATCCCGCCCTGGCGCCAGAGTTCGACATCCTTGGTGCGGTGGCGGGCAACCAGGGTAAAGCCGATCGTCTCGAACACTTTTTCGAGATGGCCTTTCTCAGGTGCGGAAAACTCAATAAAATCAAACCCGTCGAGACCGACGGGATTTTCGAACAGATCAGTCACTCATGCCTCCAGTGCCTATTTAGTTGCAATTGTAACTATTTATTCGAAAATTTCAAGCAAGAGGCGACAAAACCGACGTTTCGCGCTTAAACTTGCCCAGACCAATCAATCCGGAGCGCCGCCCACGATGCCTGACACGCCTGCCCTGAGCCTCAATACATTTCTGCCTTACCGGCTTTCGGTGCTGTCCAATGCGGTGTCACGCAAGATCGCCGACATTTACGAGCGCGAGTTTGACCTGTCGGTCTGGCAATGGCGGATCATCGCCGTGCTAGGCGAATCGCAGGACCTGACCAGTACAGAGGTCGCCATGCGCACGCTGATGGACAAGCCGACTGTGAGCCGGGCCGCGACCAGCCTGATCGAGCGCGGCATCATCTCGCGTACAATTGACGAGGAAGACCGTCGCCGGGCGCCGCTGGCCCTGACCGATGAAGGCCGCGCCATCTATGCCGCCGTCATCCCGCGGGCCCTGGCCTGCGAAAAGGAATTGCTAGATGCGCTCGGTGAAACGGAAATCCGCGACCTGCACCGGCTGCTGACCCGGCTGTCGGGTGTCGCCTCACCGAATTCACCGCTCTGGACGGGTGAATAGGCAGCCTAGACATACAAGGGGACAGACGCTTTGCTCGATACAATCTTTTCAGGCATCACTGATCAGAGACCGGAATTCCACTCTGCTATGGCGACCTGGCGTGACACGCTGCATCCGCAGCTGCAAGCGCGCGAGGCTGAACGCAAGGCCATCATCTCGAAGGCCATCAAGCGCACGGTGGCCTCGCTCGGCATTGCCCTGGTCGCAGTGATCCTTCTGGTGACCGTGGTGTTTCGCGGCGGCGGGGGCGGCATCATCTTCTTTTTAGGCATGGCGATCGGTGCGATTGCCTGCTCGGTGGCCTGGGTGCCGCTGTTCTCGATGAAATCGGAGACCAAGCAACTGGTTGTCGGCGCAGCGGCCGAAGCCTTCGGGTTCAGCTATGACACGCTGCACCCGGACCTGAGTGGGTTCAGTGACTGGCGCTCGGCCGGCGAATGGCTCAAGCAGACCTCGAACATTTCGAAGATGCAGGGCCTGAGCAAGGACCAACCGACCCCGACCCCGGCCTTTGAAGTGCTTGACGAGGCCAAGCTGATGCCTGGCTTTGACAGCCGTAAATTTGAAGACCTGATCGAAGGTGAACGTGCGGGCGCGCGCTTTTCACTGGTCGAGTGCAAGCTCACCGAACAGCAGGGGTCCGGTAAGAACCGGCGCACCGTGACGACATTCCAGGGACTGCTATTCCATATCGACTATCCGCAACGCTTTCTCGGGCGCACGCTGATCGCCCGGCAAGGCTGGTGGAAAGGCTGGTTTGGCGACAAGACCCTGAAAAAGGTCGACATGGTGGCCA
>CBDUKI010000294.1:0-2240 GCA_965367765.1 uncultured Henriciella sp. | reverse complement strand
TTGAACAGGATGCCGTTGCAGGCATACATGCCATAGGCTTCGCGGTAGTTGATGGTGATCCAGTAGGCGTAGAGCTTGGCGACAGCATAGGGCGAGCGCGGATAGAACGGCGTGGTTTCACGCTGCGGAACTTCCTGCACCAGACCGTAGAGTTCGGAGGTCGAGGCCTGATAGAACCGGGCCTTCTTTTCCAGCCCGAGGAACCGGATTGCCTCCAGCAGGCGCAGCGTGCCGATGGCATCGACGTCGGCGGTGTATTCGGGAGCCTCGAAACTGACGGCCACGTGGCTCTGGGCCCCGAGATTGTAAACTTCGTCGGGTTCGACTTCGGACAGGATCCGGGTCAGGTTGGAACTGTCGGTCAGATCGCCGTAATGCAGCTTCAGGCGGGTGCCTGCTTCATGCGGGTCCTGATAGATATGGTCTATTCTCTGGGTGTTGAACAAAGAGGCCCGGCGCTTGATGCCATGGACCTCATAGCCCTGTGCCAGCAAGAATTCGGCCAGATAAGAGCCATCCTGCCCGGTAATGCCGGTAATAAGCGCCTTGCGAGTCACAATGTCTCCAAACCATGCAATTGTCTTTCGACCCCTATTGCCGAATTTGCTGGATAACTCAACCTTCCATCAAAGTCCGACGGGGGCTTGAAAGGACCCTGAAAAGGCGCGGGCAGAGGGCCTGCAGGGGACGCAGCGGAGGCTCTGGGGAAGGGCCAAAGACTGACAGAAGGTTAAGACCCCGCACAGATCGGCACGAAAGAATTAATGTTTCTGAGCAAAGTTCCGAACCTGTCAGAACTCGGAGATATTCAATGCCAGACACCTCTCTCAGGCTGGACCTGCCCTATATCCAGCCCGCGCAGGCCCAGAAGCATGTCACGCATAATGAGGCGCTGCGTCTGCTGGATGCCCTGGTGCAGCTGCGCCTTGATGGCATTGGCGAAATCACGCCGCCCGCCAGTCCGGAACCGGGCGAAACCCATGCGCTTGGCGCCGGGGCAACCGGGGCTTGGGCCGGGCAGGACGGCAATCTGGCGGTCTGGGCCGGTGATCTCTGGCAGTTCATCACGCCCCAGGACGGCTGGCTGGCGATCGAGACCGCCAGCTCCCGCGTGCATGTCTTTTCCGCCGGCGGCTGGCATCCGGCGCCAGGGGCGACGCAGAATACCGACGGGCTGGGGATCGCAACCAGCTGGGATGCAACCAACCGGCTGGCGGTGGCCTCCGAGGCGATCCTGTTCAGCCATGCCGGGGCCGGCCATCAGCTGAAGATCAACAAGGCGGGACCAGGCGATACCGCCAGCCTGCTGTATCAGACCGGCTGGTCGGGGCGGGCCGAAATGGGGCTGGCGGGCAATGACGACTTCGCCATCAAGCTCAGCCCGGACGGCAGCAGCTGGACCACGGCGCTGGCGCTGGATGCCACAACCGGTCTGGCCACCGGCGCCGCGGTGCAGGCCGCTGCCAACGACATCACGCCGGGGCGGCTGGCGCGGGCCGATTACGCCTATGGGCCGGGCAATCTGCTGGGCTCGGTGTCGCAGTCGGCCGGTGTGCCCACCGGGGCGGTGATCGAGCGAGGCACCAATGCCAATGGCAAGTATGTGCGGTTTGCCGATGGCACCCAGATCTGCTGGTCGTCTGACCTGAACTTTGGGTCCGTCATCGCAGACGGGTCTGGCACGTTCGGTAATCCGTGGCGCACAAATCCGCTGTCTCCAATATGGCCCGCCGCTTTCTCTGCGCCCCCAACGGCCAACATCACATTCACGCCTAGCGACAGCGTAAACGCAGGGCCGCTCGAATGTCGGGGCTACACTCCCGCCCTGTTTTTGCCTCCGACTGCTACCGGATGGCCATTCATTCGGGCTGCACGGCTCGGCAGCAACAACACTGCAACAACAATTATCGGCCACGTGATAGCCATCGGCCGCTGGTTCTGAGAACGGCCACGCACCCCAGGGAGTTTGCCCATGCATATCATCTTTACCCCGATGCGGCGCGAGACGCCTCTGACACTGGAAAAGGACGGCGATTGCCTGATCGTGAACGGCGAGCGGTTCGATTTTTCCGATCTGCCAGAGGGCGCGCTCCTGCCGCCCGAGGCTGTTGCCGGGTCCTGGCTTGCCGGGAGTGTCACCCGGCAAGACGGGGTGCTGAGCATCCCGGTCATCCTGCCCCATGGCGCGCGCGCCCCGGCCGCGGCGCGCGCGCGCGGCGCGATCCGCGTCAGCGCCGACG
>CBDUKI010000293.1:0-2252 GCA_965367765.1 uncultured Henriciella sp. | reverse complement strand
AGGCTACGCATGGTTTGAACTTCCTGTTGTTGGTGTCTGGTACCGAAATGCTCGGTGCCAATGGCGAGACTAAGGCACAAATCAGGCTTTTGGTGTCTGCGTGCACCAGACCAGGCCAGCGGCATGCGCCTCGACCACGTCACCATGCTGATGCACTGGCAGTCGGCTCGCGCCATCCGTCCCGGCGACGCAGATATAGCCGGCTTCGCGCAACAGCTCGGTCTGGCGTTCATTCGGGGCGATGCCAGCGCGCCGCTGGCGGCTCACCGCCTCATCCAGCTGGCCGAGGGCGACCTTGTCATCAAACCAGTTTTCAAGCGTCTGCAGGCCAGCCAGCGCCTGTTCATGGACACTGACTTCAGTGAGAATCTCGGCAAGTTGCCTACGGGTCTCCTCGCCTCTTGCATCCTCGGGGGCCAGCGCCAGGAAACGCTCGAAATCCGCCGCGGCGCCCGGCAGGTCGAAACTGCCATGCCAGCGCTTGAACCCACGCAATAAATGCACTTCAGCCGCTTGCGTCGCACTCACCCCCTCGCGTGCGAGGAAGGCCGTCAACTCGCGGTTCACGCGTACAATATTCTCGCTGGCACGGGCCTGGCCGATAATGTTCTGGAATTCGGCTGGCGGCACTTCAGGTGTTGGTGGGGTCGACGCGCAGGCGACCAGGAAAAGGCCGCAGGCGAGACTGGCAAGGCATGATTTCAGACGCTGGGACATGCGCCATGATTGGTGTGAATTGCCATGCGCGACAAGCACCATGCGCAGCGAATATCATGACAATCTAGTTAAATTGCAGCGCCTCGATATTGATCGGATCACGCGGCGTGTCGCAGACGTCTACCCGCTTGTTCTCGACATTGCTGGCACCAATTGTCCAACGCCCACTTTCGGACTCGCAAAACCGCCCGGCAAGATACATCTTCTCCGCTTCCATACTGGTCACGCCGATCCTGCCATTTTTCGCGCGCTCGATCACCTCATCCCAGGGCAAGGCCGACAGGGCATCTTCGAAACTGCCCGTGCCGCTCTCCACACGTCCGCGAATATAGCCGAGCTGCGTCTGCGCATAAGCCTTGTTGTCAGTTGCCAGTACACCGAGCCGATGCTCAGCGCCGACCAGCGCGATTACCTTGTCGTAGGTCTCGATCGCCGCGACCCGGTTTGGAATGACCGTGCCCTGGTTGGACGCAATGGAAAACAGCACGCTGGCGCGTTGTTCGTCCGTCAGATTGTCCTTCTCAAGAAGGCGCTCAAGCCGCGCCACCTCCTGGAACTGGTTGCGCGTGGCCCGCGCCTCGGCCATGGCAGCGTTGAAGCTGGCAGCATCCATCATCACAACCGGCGGTGCCGGCTCCGGCCCGGAGGCACAGGCGGCCAGTAGTATCGCGGCAATTGTCAGGCTCTTTTTCATGTCGAATCCCCTCTCCATATGAGAAGGCTAGCGCAGGCATGGCGCGGCGTCATCCGGCAAGTTTGGAACGTGTCAGGCGCGGGCAAGTTTCTCGATGGCGGCGGCATCGCCACGACCCAGAGCTTCGATGGCGCGGGCCGCGATATGGCGCGCGGTCAGGCCAGCCTGATCATACATCGCGTCTGGCTTGTCCTGGTCCTGGAAGACATCCGGCAGGTGCATGGAGCGGATTTTCAGCCCAGTATCAAGCGCGCCGACTTCAGCCAGGTGTTGCAGGACAAAGGCGCCGTAGCCGCCCATGGCGCCTTCCTCGATGGTGATCAGCACTTCATGTTCACGCGCCAGGCGTTCTGTCAGTTTCGCATCCAGCGGTTTGGCAAACCGGGCGTCCGCCACCGTACAGGACAAGCCTTGTGCAGAGAGCATGTCAGCCGCCTTGAGCGCCTCTTGCAGGCGCGCTCCATAAGACAGGATGGCCACCGCCGTGCCTTCGCGGATGATCCGGCCCTTGCCGATCTCCAGGGCGGTCGGCTCAGCCGGGATTTCAACACCGAAGCCTTCCCCGCGTGGATAGCGAAAAGCGCTTGGGCGGTCATCAATCTGGCTCGCCGTGACCACCATGCGGGCCAGTTCGGCCTCGTCAGCAGCGGCCATGCAGATCATGCCCGGCAAGGCGCCCAGATAGCCCACATCGAAACTGCCTGCATGGGTTGCGCCGTCGGCACCAACCAATCCGGCCCGGTCAATCGCAAAGCGAACGGGCAGTTTCTGGATCGCGACATCGTGGACCACCTGGTCATAGCCGCGCTGCAGGAAGGTCGAGTAGAGCGCGCAAAAGGGC
>CBDUKI010000292.1:0-2309 GCA_965367765.1 uncultured Henriciella sp. | reverse complement strand
ACAGCCAGTTCAGCGCCTCGGTGCGCTTGTGGTGTTCGGTTGGCAGGAAGGCCCCGAACTTCTCAGCGAGGTACAGCAGAATAGAGGCGGATTCGAAAACCCGTGTCGGTTTCTCGGTCGAATGGTCGACCATGACCGGGATCTTAGAGTTAGGGTTGATGTCGACATAGCCGGATGAAAACTGGTTGCCATCCTGAATGTTGATCAGCCAGGCGTCGTATTCGGCACCAGAATGGCCAAGCGCCAGCAACTCTTCCAGCATGACCGTGACCTTCACGCCATTCGGTGTGGCCAGAGAGTAGAGCTGGATCGGGTGTTTGCCAACCTGTAGCTCCTTGTCATGTGTCGGCCCGGCAATCGGGCGGTTGATGTTGGCAAAGCGCCCGCCGCTGGCCTTGTTCCAGGTCCAGACTTTTGGTGGCGTGTAAGTGTTGGCATCGGTCATGGGAATCAGCTCCTTTGGAGAAGGCGAGTTGGGGGTAGTGAGGGGGTGTTTCAATTCCCCCTCACTTTTTCTTGACCGGTTAGAGCTGGCTGGAGACCCAGGCGTCGACGCTCTCTTCAAGTATGGCGAGTGGCACCGGACCGTCCTGCAGGACGACATCGTGGAACTCGCGAATGTCAAAGGCATCGCCAAGGCGCGCCCGGGCATCCTCGCGCAGTTCCAGGATTTTTAACATGCCGATCTTGTAGGCCGTGGCCTGGCCCGGCATGACGATATAGCGCTCGATCGCCTTGCGGCAGTCGCCCTCTGGGTTCGGCGTGTTGGTAATCAGGTACTCAATGGCCTGTTCGCGGGTCCATTTCTTGTCGTGGATGCCAGTATCCACAACCAGGCGCGCGGCACGCCACAGCTCCATGGCGAGGCGACCGAAATCGGAATAGGGGTCTTGGTAGAAGCCCATTTCCTTGGGCAGATATTCCGAATAGAGGCCCCAGCCTTCGGTATAGGCAGTATAGCCGCCATATTTGCGGAATTTCGGTATGCCGGTCAGCTCCTGGCTGATCGCAAGCTGCATATGGTGGCCGGGAATGCCCTCATGATAGGCAAGGGCCGCCATCTGGTAGAGCGGCATATCGAATGTGTTGTAAAGGTTGGCGTAATAGATACCTGGACGTGACCCATCCGGTGCCGGGCGGCTGTAGAATGCCTTGCCCGCTGATTTCTCGCGGAACGGCTCGACGGCGCGAACGTCCAGACTGGCCTGTGGGAACCGGTTGAACACGGTTGGCAGGGCCTCTTTCATGGTCTCGATCAGGGCAGTCGCCTCAGCGAGGTATTCGGCCTTTCCTTCCGGCGTGTTCGGCTTGAAGAATTGCGGATCGGTGCGGGTGAACTCGAAGAAGTCCTGCAGGCTACCTTCAAAACCGACCTGGGCCATGATGGCGCGCATCTCTTCATGGATGCGGGCGACTTCAGCGAGGCCAAGCTCATGGATCTCTGCCGCCGTCATGTCGGTTGTAGTCATCTGTTTGAGGCGATCCTGATAATAGGCGTCGCCTTCGGGGAATTTCCAGGCGCCATCTTCGGTCGTGGCGAATTGGCGGTCTTCCTCGAGGAAGTTGACCAGATTGGTATAGCCATCCCTGACCGAGCGCAGCAGGGCCTGGGTAGCCTGGTTGATCAGTTCGTCGGCGACATCCTGCGTGATTGTGCCGGCCTCGACCAAAGCGTCGACCTTGCCGGTGAAATCACCGTAAAGTGGTGACAGGTCATCCTCGCTGGTGCCTTCAAATGGGTATCCGGTCAGGATGTTGGTCGCATCGCTGATGACATAGGGATAGGTGAAGGCGGGCGGGCGGATGCCCATGTCGGCGTCGAGGCGGGCATTGGCGATATGCTGATTGAGCAGGTCGTCAATGCCGTTCAGCCGGGCAATGTAGGCTTCCGCATCGGATTTGCTGTCGATCTTGTGGCGGGCGATCAGCAAGGAAGGGATATCGGACTGGACGCCGTTCATCTGATCGAATGTGTAGCCGTAATGGCGCCATTTATAGGCCCGTTCGGCCTGCTCCATCTGATATTCCGAGAGACGGAAGGAAAGCTGACCCTGATGGGTCAACCTGGCTGGATCGAACTCGGCGCGCATTTCGGCGAGGTCAGCCCGGCGGATATTCATCTCCTCCTCAGCGGCTTCGTAAGAGGCATCGTCCCACTGGTCATAGTTCAAGCGGCTGCCGAGGAAGGTGGAAGTTTCCGGGCTCCGCGCGACGGCTTCCTGATATTTGACTTCGAACCAGTCATTCAGGCGAGCCGTTTCCGCTTCCGCAGCCTCGGCCAGGGCGGCTGCGTCAAGCGCAGGTGTGAC
>CBDUKI010000291.1:0-2316 GCA_965367765.1 uncultured Henriciella sp. | reverse complement strand
GTCGTCTGACCAGCGTTGCCATCGAAACCGAAGCTTGGATAGAGGCCAAGGCTTGAGGCGAGAACGCCGCCAAGCGTACCGGCATTGTTGACTGTATCCAGGCCGGGACGAACCTGAATTGGGTTGCCATTGGCGTCGCGGGCATAGCCCAGTCCGCTGATTTCATACGGCACACAGCCCTGGTTGAACGGGAATGGACGGGTATCCTTCGTACACAGCTGCTTGGTCGCACGTGTCCGTGTGGAATCCTCCTCATAATGCTCGCCCATGATCCAGAACGAGGCTTTTTCGTTGATGTCACCACCGAATGTGCCGCGGAAGGCCCACAGGTCACGGCCATCAACATCATGCGTCGAGCCATCCGGCAGGATCGCGTCAGAATAGCCATCACGTTTGAGCATGAAGCCGGCCAGACGCAGGCCGAAATTCTCACCCACTGGCAGGTTCACATGGCCGCTGAGTTTCTGGTTGTTGTATTCACCATAGGTGCCTTCAAGGTTCGCGCTGAACTCTTCAAGCACAGGCTTGGCGGTGATCGCGTTGACCACGCCGCCGGTCGCGTTCCGGCCATACAGTGTCCCTTGAGGGCCACGCAGGATCTCGATCCGCTCAACGTCGTAGAATTCGGTTTCCAGCAGGGTCGATCCAGAAGCTGGCACGCCGTTGACGTGTGTACCCACAGCCGCATCCGAAGACGCACCCACCGCCGCGTTCACGATACCACGAATGGAAATCGAGCCCGCAGAGAAGTTACCCTGTGAGGCCGAGAAGTTCGGGATGTTGAACTGCAGATCAGACCCGGTGTCGATATTCAGACGCTCAAGTGCATCAGGATCGAAAGCGGACACCGCAATTGGAACATCCTGAATTGATTCGTCTTTCTTCTGGGTCGTCACGACAACCGTGCTGAGCGTACGGCGCTCGGCAGTGTCGCCGTCATCTTGCGCAATTGCTGTTGGTGCAGCCACGGTCATCGCAATGGCCGAGGCACCTGCCAGCAAGGCGCAATTCGAGCGTCTGGTGAATTTCATGAATATCTCCTCCCACTGTGCACAGTTATTGGGCACGAATGTTTTTAGCGTTTCCTAGTGGGTTCCCGTGTTGTCCCGGAATACCTCGCAGCTATGACAGGCTTGGTGCGCGCGTTTGTCAATGATTGACGCTGCGTCGCTTGCACTTGAGCATTAACATGTGTGACTTAGGTTACACCCTGATCATTTCATTTGACGGGGCCGCAGCATATTTCGCACAAGTATCAAGGTTTTGGAGCGTGTAACAGATGTCTGACATTGCGGCATTGGTGCTGTTTTCGGGGGGGCAGGATTCGACCCTCTGCCTGGCCCATGCCTTGTCCAGGTATGACCGGGTTGAGACGGTCGGATTTGACTATGGCCAGCGCCATTCGGTCGAACTGGCCTGCCGCCAGGATATTCTCGCCAGCCTGCGCGCGCAGTTTCCCGAATGGGGCGCGCGGCTTGGCGAGGACCATATGTGCGACCTCTCCGTGTTGGGCGATATATCAGAGACCAGCCTGACCAGCGAAGTGGCGATCGAGACCACGCAGGCCGGCCTGCCGAACACATTCGTGCCGGGGCGCAACCTGCTTTTCCTGACCCTCGCCGCGGCGATTGCCTGGCGGCGCGGTATCAATATCCTGGTCGGTGGCATGTGTGAGACCGACTATTCCGGCTATCCCGACTGCCGCCGAGAAACCATGAACGCACAGGAACTGGCGCTCGCCCGCGGCATGGACCGGCCGATCGCCATCAAGACGCCGCTGATGTGGCTCAACAAGGCCGAGACCTGGGCCATGGCCGAGGAGATTGGCGGACAGCCACTGGTCGATCTGATTGTTGAGCAGACCCATACTTGCTATCTTGGCGACCGGACACAACGTCATGACTGGGGCTATGGGTGCGGAACCTGCCCGGCCTGTGAGTTGCGGGCCAAGGGTTATGAAACATGGCAGAGCGAACGCCACACGTGAAAATCTACAGTGTCAAAGAAGCCTATGTGACCTTGCAGGGCGAGGGGGCCCAGGCCGGGCGTGCTGCGGTGTTCCTGCGGTTTGCCGGCTGCAATCTGTGGAATGGGCTTGAGCGCGACCGCGATGCGGCCGTCTGCTCGTTCTGCGATACCGATTTTGTTGGCACCGATGGCGAAAATGGCGGTCAGTTTGCCGGGGCTGAGGCGCTGGCCGAGCATGTCGCCCGCGTCTGGCAGGGCGGCAGCGGGCCGGGCGGAACGCCTTATGTCATCTGCACCGGCGGAGAACCCCTGTTGCGGTCGGATATATTCGATATCGCTCGCTATGGG
>CBDUKI010000290.1:0-2334 GCA_965367765.1 uncultured Henriciella sp. | reverse complement strand
CCTATGTCTATCGAGTGAGCGAAACCGGCGAAAAGAGCTGGAACGCTGACTATGAAGCCGGAGGGGTCTATTACGACCCGATCTACGGCGAGTATGCCGTTCAGTTCGAGTAGAGCTGACAGGAGGCTTCACATTAACTTCGCGAGCGGTGGTACGTCTCCCCTGGCCACCGCTTGCGATTTTTCATGTCTGAAGGCTTCAGCCATGGATATCCAGACACCCATCTGGTTATAAGGAGGTGAGGGCAAGTGCTGCCAGGCTTGATGAGGCGGCCCTTGCCCTCACTCAGGTTCTAATGGTCCATCATGGAATCAAGGCAGTCTGCGCCGTGCGTTCCGGTATTGCAGATTGCCATGATACGGAACGAGCCATCGCGGCCCTGTTTGACCATGAAGGCAACCTCATCGCCTTCTGAATAGCCGGTCAGGTCAACGTCACCCAATTTTTCGAACCCCATGGTCATGGCATCCATTTCAATGCCACCACTGAACGGACCGTGAGCGATGGTCAGGAAGTCGCCCTTGCTGCCAACAGAGCGGATTGTACCTGTTGCGTGGCCAATGCCATCCATTGCGCCGCCCATATCGTGTGCGCTGTGGTCCATGCCGTTCTGGTCTGCCATGGTCATCGGAGCCTCGGCGGCTTGTGTGGCAGGCGCGCCGGTTTCTTCAGCGTTTCCGCAGGCGGCCAGGCCAAGGGCGAACAAGCAAGCCGTCACTAGGTAGAGAGGTTTCATATAGTTATCCTTTCGGTTCAGGTAATGCAGTTTGCACGGGATCAGGTTGGCTTCCGCCGTGCACGGAAAGCTGGAATCCCGTTCGGATGTAGTAGATGGCCGGGATAACGATCAGAGTGAGGAGCAGGGTCGAGGCCATGCCCCCCAGCATCGGCAAGGCGATGCGACGCATGACGTCCGAGCCTAGCCCGTCTGTCAGGAAGATCGGGGCGAGCCCGGCGAAGATCGTCGTCACTGTCATCAGCTTTGGGCGCACCCGCATGGCCGCACCTTTGCTGATCGCGGCGAATAGCGCTTCACGGGTTTGTGGTTGCGCCTTGCGTACTTCACTGTCGATGTAGAGCAGCATGATCACCGCCGTTTCGACCGCAATCCCGCCAAGCGCGATAAAGCCCACAGCGACAGCCACGGAGAGATTGTATCCCGCCAGCCAGACAGCCCATAGCCCGCCAATCAAGCCGAAAGGCAGGCTCGCCATGATGATCAGTGTGCGGTCCAATCGCCCAAAATGCAGCATGAGCAGGAGGAAAATCAGTGCGATTGCCGCCGGAATGGCGATTTTCAGCCTGGCATTGGCCTCTTGCAATTGTTCATACTGGCCGGCGAATTCCACAGCATAGCCGGGCGGTAAGTTGATCGTTTTGGCCACGGCTGCACGGGCATCGGCGATATAGCTGCCCATGTCCCGGTCCTCTATATCGACGAACACCCAACCGGTCAGCCTGGCATTCTCCGAGCGGATCATTGGAGGGCCTTCAGTGTAGGCGATAGAGGCCAGTTCACCGAGCTGTATATGAGCGCCATTTGGGGTTGGCACGAGAATGTCTTCGAGATCGCTCGGGCTTTCGCGATAGGCGCGGTCATAGCGCAGGATGATGTCGTAACGCTCACGCCCCTCAACCGATTGAGACAGGCGGATGCCGCCAAGAGCGGTCTGGACCACAGCCTGGAACACACCCATGTCGATATTGTGCCGGGCAAGTTCAGCCCGGTTCGGCGTGATCTCCAGATACTTGCCGCCGAGCACCCGGTCGGCGAACGCGGAGCGCGTGCCAGGCACATCGCTAACCACACTTTCCACATCGCGGGCGATGGCTTCAATCTCGGCAAGGCTGTCGCCGGTGACCTTGATACCGATCGGTGTGCGCACACCAGTCGACACCATGTCCATGCGGATCTTGATTGGGTAGCCCCAGGAGTTGACCAGGCCGGGCATTTGAAGACGCTGGTCCAGGTCTGCGATGATGTCGTCTATGGTGACGCCAGCGCGCCAGTCTTCCTTGGGTTTCAGCCTTATCCATGTTTCGATCATGGTGAGCGGTGCAGGGTCCGTTGCCGTGTCTGCCCGACCCGCTTTACCGAAGACATGTTCAACCTCTGGAACAGTCATCATCACACGGTTCGTCTGGCCGAGAATCTCGCGCATCTTGGTCGCCGACACGCCCGGCAGTGTGGTCGGCATGTAGAGCAACTCGCCCTCATAGAGCGCGGGCATGAACTCCGACCCAAGGCGCTGCACGGGGACAATCACGCTGGCGGTCAACAGCATGGCGAGGGCGAGGGTCAGCCATTTGAAGCGAAGTGCCAGATGCAGGATC
>CBDUKI010000289.1:0-2398 GCA_965367765.1 uncultured Henriciella sp. | reverse complement strand
AAGCCTCTGTGCTGAGCCAGACGGGTCTGTCTGCTCTGGCCTTTTTGAAATCAACACGGCGAGCCCCAACCGGCTCGCCGTATTGATTCGCGATCCGGGTAATCGCCAGGTCCAGTGGCTCGGCGGCCACCGCCATATGGTAGCCATTGGCGTGCAGCAGGGTGTCCGCGTCGAGCATGATGCCGATATGGCCTTTCCAGAAGACAAGATCATTGCGCCGCAGGGCACCTGGGGCCTGCCAGTCCTCGATCGCCTCCCCCGCCCAGGCGAACTGCATGTCACTGTCACGCGGCAGGACCATGCCACAGGCGCCAAAGGCCTGCTGGACAAGGCCTGAGCAATCAATGCCAACACTTTCGCGGCCACCCCAGAGATAGGGGGCATGCATATAGCGCGACGCGACCGCAGCCGGATCCTCTTCGAATTCATCCAGATGTGTCAGCTGATCCTCGATGACCCAGCCGCCATTGGCGCAGTTCAGGAAGCGGCCTTCGCGCTCGTCCAGGCTGGTAAAGCGCACACCGAGGCTGACCTCGAACAGGGGCGGGGCCTTGATCGATGGACGCGGGTAGACATAGGCGCGTAGCGCCCGCAGACGATGGCTCGGCCGACTGACCGGCTGAACCAGCGCCGCCATCTCAGCCCAGCCGACATAGCCATCCGCCTGGTTCTGGACGAGGCCAAATGCCCCTTCGCGGTGGTGCAGGCAGACGACTTCCCCATGCAGGCTTTGGCTCGCGGTTTCGGCCTCATCGGCTGGGTCTTTGCGCAAAGTCGCCAGGCCCGCCGCGACCTGCCAGAGCGAGCGCTCACCGCCATCCGGCAGGTTCAGGCGTGGGTCATGAATATCAGGCATCGCGTGTCTCCGAGACTCAGATAACCTGTTTGATACGCAATGATAAAGGCCAGTTTAAGCCACGGCTCGGCCTGACTTGCCGGACTTCTCGTCGGTCTCGTCACGCTCTGCCGAAACGATCAGCGCGCCAAAGCCACGCAGCCAGTTCATGCCGTCAACCGTGCGTTCGATATGCACACTTCGCAGGTCATTCTGGTCGGGTGTGCGCTTGATATAGTTGAGCTTTTCCAGCACATCGAGCGCCCGGGTCACGGCTGGCTTGGCAATATTCAGGCTGGCGGCCAGACCACGCACCGTATGCGGACCTGGGGTCAACGCCACGGTCATCATGACCGCCTGTTGGCGCGCTGTCATGTCTGATTCTTCGCCGCGGACATAGGCAGTCAGAGCGCGGCGCCACATTTCCAGGGCCTGTCTCTGTGTCATCGCCATTCCGGTCACCTCATTTCCGATTCGAAAACGAATCAAGAATCCGATTTGCGGAATCCGTCCAGAGTCCAGAGAAAAATTTTCTGCTAGTTGCTGTGGGCACCCGTTCGGGGCAGTCCGGGCAGGCCGAACATTGCCAGTTGCAGGCTGGTTGCAATGCGTTCGGCGCGCTCCATGAAATAGCCTGGCGTCTCCTCATGCGTTGCCAGATCGTCCAGGGTCTGACGAAACAGGCCAAGCCAGGTGTTGAAGTGTGACGCGGTCACGCCGCTCAATTTCTGGTGGGCCGGTACCGGCTTGCCGCCATAGCGCCCGCTATTGGTAGCGACGGAAGACCAGAAATCCTTCATCTTGGGCAGATGCGTATCCCAATGGTCACCGATCTCGTTTTCAAAGATCGGGCCTAGCTCCGGATGGGCCCGGACACGGGTATAGAACGTCTCCACAAGGTCAGAAATAAACGCGTCATCAATCCCCAGACGCTCGGCATTGAGCTGGATTTCCTCACGGCGCTGCTGCGCACTTCTGACCCTGAATGTCATCCCACACCTCATGAAACGGGGCGAGCCGAACCTGTCCCGCCCCGTCAATATAGGAATAAGCCTGGCCTAGAAGGAGAGGACTTTTGCGTAACGCACGTGCGGCAAAGCGCGCAGCTCCTCGATCACCTTTGCCGGCGGCTCACTATCGATCCCGATCAGGGCAATCGCCTCACCACCGGAATTGGTCCGGCCAAGGTGGAAGGTCGCGATATTCACATCAGCAGACCCGAGGATGGCCCCGAGCGAGCCAATGAAGCCGGGTTTGTCGGTATTGTTCACGTACAGGACGGTGGGTGCGAAATCGCCTTCCAGCGCCATGCCCTTGACCTCGACAATACGCGGTTGACCGGCAATCAGTGTCCCGGCCAGTGACCGCCAGCCCGCTTCAGCCTCATTCTCGGTCTTCTTGACCTTCACCTTGATGCGGATCAGGCTGTCATAGACCGGGCTGTCCTCGGTCTTGGTTTCCGACAGCTTGACGCCCATATCGGTCAGGATGGCCGGGGCAGACACCATGTTGACGTCGCCGCGTGAAGCGCGCAGCAGGCCCGCCAACGCCGCCGCCGTCACC
>CBDUKI010000288.1:0-2405 GCA_965367765.1 uncultured Henriciella sp. | reverse complement strand
GCCGCGCGCCTTGTCGCCGCCTGGCCGGTGCGCGCGTACGGTATCCAGCAATTCGTCTGGCCCGAAGAACGCGTGACACTGACCCTGCACATCGGTGAGATTTCCGAGCGCCTGCCGAGGGCCGATTTTCACGCCGATGCCTGGTTCCTGGATGGGTTCAGCCCGGCCAAGAACGAGGCCATGTGGGGCAGAGGCCTTTGGCCTTTGGTGGCCGAACGCTGCACGCCGGGTGCGCGCCTGGCCACTTTCACTGTTGCCGGGGCGGTTCGGCGTGGGTTGACGCAGGCCGGGTTCATGGTCGAGCGCTTGCCCGGCCATGGCCGCAAGCGCCATCGCCTGGAAGTGACCTGGCCGGGCGAGGTAGCTCCCAGCTCGTGCGCGTCACCCAAGCGCATTGCCATCATTGGCGCAGGCATTGCCGGGGCCAGCCTGGCGCATGAACTGGTACGGCGCGGGGCAGCTGTCAGCGTGTTTGACGCCAGTGACGGCCCGGCGCGCGCCACCAGCGGCAATCCGCTCGCCCTTGTCATGCCGCGCCTTGATGCGGCTGACAGTGCCGAGGCCCAGCTTCTGATCGACGCTTATCTGGTGGCGCTGAACACCTATCGGGGTCTGCCGGGGGTTGATCCGGTGAATGTCGATCACCGCCCTCGCGACCCGCGTGATGAGGCGCGGTTTTCCAAGATCCTTGCCGACCCGCCGCTTGGCCTGGACCAGTTGGAGGCGCTGCGCGGCGGCGGTCTGTTACACAAGGGCGCGCTTGTCCTGCAGCCCGCGAACCTGCTCCCGGCCCTGCTGGAAGGCGCCAGCCTTCACTGGGGCCGTGAGGTCACGTTCGACCTGCACAAGCGTACCGTCGATGGCGAGGCCTTTGATGCCGTCATATTGGCAGGCGGCTGGCATTTGCGCGAAGCGTTTGACTGGGCCGGCCTGAACTGGCGCGCCGGCCAGGTCGACTGGTATGAGAGCAAGGTCACCACGCCGCCCCACGCGATTGCAGGTGGGCAGTATGCCCTCGCCAACCAGACCCTTCGCCTCTGGGGCGCAACATTCGACGCCCATGAGGGTGGCCCGGTTCCCGTCAGGGCTGAGGCGAGTGCCGACAATCTCTCTGGCCTGGAGGGGCTCGCGCCGTTCTGGTTGCAGGAGGCGCGCAACAGCGTACCCAACGCGCGCACCGGTATCCGCGCCACGACGTCGGATCATCTGCCATTGATCGGCCCTGTGCCAGATGTACCGGCGATGCGCGAGACATTTGCGCCCTTGCGGGATGGCCAGTCGGTCGACGCCGAAATCCCGCTTCTAGACGGCGTTTACATGGCCGGCGGCTTCGGCTCGCGCGGCTTCACATGGGGGCCGTACGCGGCCCATGTTCTGGCAGCTGAAATCCTGGTTTCACCCAGCCCGCTCAGCCGCCTCGCCCGGCCGCTGGTCGCCCCGGCGCGTATGGTGTTGCGTGGGCTGAAACGTGGCCGTCTCTAGGGCACGGATTTTGCAAACCGGCTCAAAGCAGATCATCATCAACCTGCTGACTTGAAAGCCGAGAGAATTGTCATGGCCAAGCTAGGATTCCGCGAATGGATTGCCGCCGGCAGGGCAATCGCTGACGGTGAATTGAGCCGCTACAATAATAAGGGCCGGTTTACCGAGCGCTTCGAGCGCGCACTGGGCGACAAGGTAGGCGCGCGGCATGTCCTGTCTGTCACCGGTGGTACTGCGGCGCTGACATGCGCCCTCGCAGCGGCGGGCATCGGCCCGGGCGATGAAGTGCTGGTGCCTGCCTATACCTGGATGGCGACCGCCACTGCGCCAGTGATGGTTGGGGCCGTGCCGATTCTGGTTGATATTGATGAGACGCTGACCATTGATCCAGCCGATATCGAACGCAAGATCACGCCCTATACAAAGGCGATCATTCCGGTTCACATGGTCAATGTCCCGTGTGATATGGATGCGATCCTGGCGATTGCCCGCAAGCATGGCCTCATGGTTATCGAGGATGCCTGCCAGGCCGTCGGTGTGCGCTACAAGGACCGCTATTGCGGGGCCATGGGTGATCTCGGCGCGTTCAGCTTCAACAAGTACAAGAACATCAATATTGGTGAGGGCGGGGCGGTCCTGACCAGTGATGACACGCTGTTTGCGCGGGCGCGCAATTATCATGATCTCGGCACCAGCTTTCGCGGCCACGAGGAAACGCTCAATCTGGCTGCCTTTGTTGGCAATAATATGCGTACGACAGAAATCGAGGGCGCGATGCTGGGCGTACAGCTGAAGAAGCTGCAACCCATGCTCGACCGCTATCAGGCCCAGCGCCAGGCCGTTTGCGAAATCCTTGGCGACCGCTACCGCATCTCCCCGCATAATGACCCTGAGCATGCAGTTAGCCTGACGGTGCTGTTCGA
>CBDUKI010000287.1:0-2412 GCA_965367765.1 uncultured Henriciella sp. | reverse complement strand
AGACCGGGCGCTGGGAGGTGGAGATTGACCGCAATGGCCGCCGGATCAGCGGATACGTGACGCGTTAGCTGTCTGTCTGCTGCGGCAGCAGGGCATCATCCTTGGCAACGGCCCGGTGATAGGCCTCGCGCCCACGAACCCGCTCGCTATAGGCTTCCAGTTCCGGGCTGGGTGGGATCGTCCCGAATTCCAGGCCCCAGCCGACTTGTGAGCCGATATAGACATCTGCCGCCGTGAAGGTTTCGCCGGTGACATAGGCGCTGGCCGACACGGCCTTGATCAGCACGTCGCGCGTCAGGTCAAAGCTGCCATAGCCGACCATGACTTGCTTGTCGGGTTCGGGCACCCATCCCATCGATCGATTGATCACCGCCGCTTCCAATGGGCCTGCGGCAAAGAACAGCCAGCGATAATAGGCGGCTCGGTCGTCCAGCGCCGGGGCCAGCCCGGCCTGGGGAAAGGCATCGGCCAGGTAGGCGCATATGGCGGCACACTCGGTCACCACTTCATCGCCATGCTTGATCGCGGGCACCTTTCCCATCGGGTTTATGTCCGTATAGGGCGGCGATTTCATTTGCGGGCCATAGGCAATGATCTCGGTCTCATAGGGCGCGCCGACCTCTTCCAGCATCCAGCGGATGATCCGCCCGCGCGACATCGGATTAGTGTAGAAAGTGAGTGATTTGGTCATTTGCGGCCCTCCTTGTTCTTGTTTTGATCTAGTCGGTGATACATAGTAGAGTCAAGCAAAGACGTTTACGATTCTTCGCACATGAGGGTATGCAGGCCTATGTCTGATTTGTTTGCAGCTTCTGGCCTTTCCGGGGACGCGCCGCGTCCGCTGGCCGATCTTCTGCGCCCGCAATTGCTGGGTGATGTTGTCGGTCAGGATCACCTGCTCGGCCCGGACGGCGCAATCGGGCGGATGTTGCAGACCGGTCACCTCTCCTCGATGATCCTGTGGGGGCCACCGGGCGTCGGCAAGACGACGATTGCCCGCCTCCTGGCGCAGGAGACGGACCTTCATTTCGAAGCGATCTCGGCCATCTTTTCCGGCGTGAAAGACCTGCGCGCCGTATTCGATGCGGCCGATGCCCGCCGGAATACAGGGCAGGGCACACTCCTCTTCGTTGATGAGATCCACCGTTTCAACCGCGCTCAGCAGGATGGGTTTCTGCCCTTTGTCGAAGCTGGCATTGTTACCCTGATCGGGGCCACGACCGAGAATCCAAGTTTCGAACTGAACGGCGCCTTGTTGTCGCGTTGCGCTGTGATGGTGTTGCAGAAGCTGGACGCGGCAGCGGGCGAAGCGTTGCTGGCCCGGGCCGAAGCGCATGTTGGGCGGGCCTTGCCTGTCACGGAGGGCGCGCGCGCGGCCTTGATCACCATGGCTAATGGTGATGGGCGCTATCTGCTCAACCTGGTTGAACAGGTTTTCGCCCTCGCCAAAGGGACAAACCAGTTGGACACGGCTCAACTGGCCAAAGCCCTGCAAAAACGTGCACCGGCCTATGACAAGAACCGTGAGGAGCACTACAACCTGATCTCGGCCCTGCACAAATCCGTGCGTGGGTCTGATCCGGATGCGGCGCTCTACTGGCTGGCGCGCATGCTGGAAGGCGGCGAAGACCCGCTTTTTCTGGCCCGGCGGATGGTTCGTATGGCGTCAGAAGATATCGGTCTCGCCGACCCAACCGCGTTGATGATTACCAATGAGGCGGCCCGCACCTATGAGCGCCTCGGCAGCCCGGAAGGCGAATTGGCCCTTGCCCATGCGGTCGTTCACCTGGCGACGGCGCCAAAATCCAATGCTGTCTACAAGGCCTGGGGGGCGGCCCAGCGTGCAGCGCGTGAGACCGGCTCGCTCAGCCCACCAAAACATATCCTCAATGCACCGACGCGAATGATGAAGGAGCAGGGCTATGGCAAGGGGTACGCGTATGACCACGATGCCGAAGGGGGCTTCTCTGGCCAGAATTATTTTCCAGATGGCATGGCGCGCGAAGACTTCTACCAACCCAAGGGAGAGGGCCGCGAAGGCCCGATTGCCGAACGGCTAAAACGTTGGAAAGCCTGGCGACAGTCGCGTGGGCAGGAATAGCGGGCCGCGGTGTTGACCCGCACTGAGGCTACGCGCATCCTCCGCCCGCCTGGGTTGGATCGGCTTCTCAGGCCAAAGGACACGCAACGACAAAGGATATGACCATGAGGACAAGTAGATATTCATGGCGCATTGTCGGGGCGGGTTTCGCGCTTGGCCTGGCTGCTTGTTCGCCGTCGGGCGATCAGGGCGAGACCCCGCCATTGATGGTGGAGCTTCCGCCGCCCGCGCCGGAGACGGCCGCTGCGCCAGCAGGGCCAGAGACCCAGCCGCCGGGCGATTTCATATCCGAGGAAGAAATGCTCGGTACA
>CBDUKI010000286.1:0-2450 GCA_965367765.1 uncultured Henriciella sp. | reverse complement strand
GTTTGCGCGCCATGAGAGCGACAGGCAACACACCGCCAATGGTCACCTCGCGGCATAGGTAGAGCTACGTGGCTGGTGCACTTTTGCTCGTTTGGTCCCTGGCTTGACGGGCCGCCTCGTCCGCCGCAATCAGGCGGTCGACATACTCGACATGGTCTTCAGCAAACGTGCGCCGGCGTTTGGTCCGCTCCCATTCCTGGCGAAATAGCGGTACACGCAGGTGCAAAGTCATCGTGCGGTTGTGCGGCGAGATCGAGCGCTCGTCCGTCAGCTTGTCACGCCACAGCATGAAACTGGTGGCATGGGCTTGCATCATCATGCTGAAAAACCAGACCAGCCTCTGCTCGACTGCCGTACTTTTTGGCGGGTTGCCGCGAACCAGGTTTGAATAATGCCCAGCCAGGTCCGGGTCTTCAGCCATTACACGCATGGCCTCGGAATATTTACCTAGAACACGCTCAGTCATGTCGGCGCGGGCAATCTTATTGGTCTCGCGCTGCTGCCACCAGATCGCGCCAAGCGAACAAAGGATCGCGATTACCGCAATCGTCTGGCCGATATAATACACTGTCTCCAGCATGGTTCTGCCTTCTCCCCGCCCCGGCACCCTAACCTGCGAACCGCTGGGCCTGCAAATTGCCTCTAAGCCTCCTCGATCAGCTCCGGGCTGTTGTTGCGGGCATTGCCGACCGCCGGACCGACAATCCAGGCATGGGTGTCATTGGCCGGGTAAGGCTCGTAAAGATCACTGACATCGCCAGACCTGGGGTCGAGCCAGCGCGCGACATCATGCATCTGCAAAATGACCGGCATGCGATGGTGGATGCCGGCCAGGGCATCATTCGGCTGGGTCGTTAACAGGGTGAATGTCTGGATTTCGCCGCCGTCAATCAGTGCGGCGTCCCATAGCCCTGCGATGGGGAACCAGCGCCGGTTGCGCAAGCCGATGGCGAACGGTGTTTTCTTGCCCTTCGGCCCGGACCATTCGTAATAGCCGCTCACCGGCACGATGCAGCGTTTGTGACGGAAGGCCCCGCGAAAGACCGGCTTTTCAGATACCGTCTCGCACTTGGCATTGAAACTGGAAAATTGCTTTTCCGAGAGCGGCTTGGTCCACCAGCTCGGCACAAGGCCCCAATGGCACGGTGCCATCTCGACATGGCCGCGCTCGGGTGCCCGGCGGATGATCGGCTGCACACTCATCGGCGCGGCATTGTAAGTGGCTAGGGGCGGGGCGACGCCCTCAGGCGGGATCAGGTTCAGCGTATCTTGATAGTCCTCCCAGGACACATCATGCCTGAAAAACCGTCCGCACATGGGCCTATCCTCCTGCTTCCAGGATCGCCGCCAGGCCTTCGCGATAGGTCGGGTAGGCCGGGCGCCAGCCGGTTGCCGCCTTCAACCGGGCATTCGAAACGCGCTTGCACTCACTGTAGAAACTGCGCGCCATCTCTGACAGATCAGCCTCATCAAGGGCGACCTCCGGGGCCGGGGCCAGGCCCAACAAATGCGCGGCATGGGCAGAGACATCCTGCGGCGGGGCCGCTTCGTCATCGCAGATATGAAACACCCCGCTCTGGCCCGTCAGCATCAGCGCCTTCAGCCCGGCGGCAATGTCTGCCACATGCGCGCGAGAGAAAACCTGGCCCGGCTTGACGATCCGCCTGTCCTGTCCGGCGCGCACCCGGTCAAGCGCGCTACGCCCCGGCCCGTAAATCCCTGGCAAGCGGACAATGCGCGTATCGGGCCTGACCGCCTGCCAGGCGCGTTCTGCCGCGACCCGCCCGCGCGCGCGCCGCGTCTGCGGGTTGACCATCGTATCCTCGAAGGCCCAGCCGCCACCCAGGTCACCATAGACCCCCGTCGTCGAGAGGTAGGTTATACTGGCTGCCTCTGCAGCGAAGGGTTTGAGTTTGGACAGCCCCGGGCATCCCGCTTCGCCCGGCGGCGCACTGACCAGGACATGGGCACCGCGCACCGCCTCGCGGAGGCCCGGCAGGACGCGGTTGTTTTCGGGTCCGCTTCCGAGGCTGATCACACCTTCTTCCGACGCGCTTCGGGGGTCTTTCGGGGGGGCTTCGGCTGGTTTTTGGCGGATAAAGGCGTGGACAGGCCCGGCCCAATCCCCGGCCAGGGCGCGGGCGCAATAACCCGGTCCGAACAGGAAGAGGGGTTGTGAACCATCTGTCATTTGCACTGGTCTCCTGCGCCCATTACCCCAATAGGTAGAGTGTTCTCAGAGGGGTTGTCCATGCTTGTATCCACGCTTTTGCTAGCGGCCTTGCCCGTCTCGCAATCTGCCATTGCCGACATCGCCCGCGCCGAACAAGAGCAAGGCCGGAGTGGGCGCCAGGTACTCCAGCAACACGTCCGCCGCTCCGGCCCCCATCTCGTAGCGCCGGACCGCGGTTCGGCCCCTCGCCCCCACGTCGACCGCATCTTTCAACAGG
>CBDUKI010000285.1:0-2450 GCA_965367765.1 uncultured Henriciella sp. | reverse complement strand
GTGACCCTGTTCAACTGCTTTGTGATGGGGACAATACCCGACAATCTGGCCGGCATTTTCGAGCATCTGAGGGAGGCAGCCATCACGATGCAGCAGGGTGGAGGGGTCGGCATGGATTTCTCGACCATTCGCCCAGCCGGTGCGCCAGTCATGGGGATTGGTGCGCATGCCTCTGGGCCGCTCAGCTTTATGGACACGTGGGACGCGATGTGCCGAACCATTATGTCTGCAGGTCAGCGACGCGGGGCAATGATGGGTTGCCTGCGGATCGATCATCCAGACATTGAGGCGTTCATTGATGCTAAACGGGACGGCACGCGGTTTCGCAACTTCAACCTGTCCGTGCTGGTCAGCGACGCGTTCATGGAGGCGCTGGCCAAGGGCGGAACCTGGACTTTGAAACATGATGGAACATCGTATCGCAGCGTGGCGGCACAAGCGCTTTGGGACCGCCTGATGCAGGCGACTTATGATGCGGCCGAACCCGGTGTCATCTTCGTTGACCGGGTCAATGCAACCAACAATCTGACGGGGATTGAGTCTATTAGCGCGTCCAACCCGTGTGGTGAACAGATGTTGCCGCCTTATGGTGCCTGCCTGCTTGGCTCTATCAACCTCGCGCGGCTGGTGCGCGAACCATTTTCGCCAGATGCCGATATTGACCGTGAGCGACTGGATTGGCTGACCGAGACGGCGGTGAGGTTTCTCGACAATGTAATCGATGTGTCAAAGTTTCCGCTCAAGGCCCAGGCCGTTGAGGCGCGCGCCAAACGCCGGATCGGGCTTGGCATCACAGGCCTGGCAGATGCCCTGATCTTTTGTGGATCTGCGTACGGCTCAGATGAAGCCGTCGCCCGCACGGAGGCCTGGCTTGGTGCGATCAAGCGGGCGGCCTACCAGGCTTCTGCGCGCCTGGCCGAGGAGAAAGGGCAATATCCGTTATATGATGCCTCTATCCTGGGGCGGCCAAACCTGCTTGGCCTGGATCAAGAGACGCGTGCCTTGATTGAACAACACGGCTTGAGGAATGGCTGTCTGACCTCGATCGCGCCGACGGGAACGACTTCACTCCTGGCCGATAACGTGTCGTCTGGCATCGAACCCGTCTTCGCCTTTGCCTATCAACGGAAGGTCAAGCAGGCGGATGGACGTGTTACCGAGGAGGCGGTCACAGATTTCGCGCTGGCCCGGTGGCGGGAGAAAATGGGGGAGGCCGCTTTGCCGCAGGATGTGTTTGTCAGTGCCCAAACGCTGACACCTGGCGACCATGTGCGGATGCAGGCCGCCGCCCAGAGACATGTCGACAGCTCGATCTCGAAGACCGTGAATTGTCCGGCAGATATCGATTTCGATGCGTTCAAGGATATTTATGTCGAGGGCTATCGTCAGGGGTGCAAGGGGCTGACCACCTACCGCCCGAACGACATAACAGGTTCCGTTCTGAGCACTGGAAGCGTGGCGGCGGGCAACGAAATGTTGCAACTGCCGGAGGCTGTGCTGGCACCGCGAGCCGCCCGCCTGGAAGGGGCGACTTACAAGCTCAAATGGCCACCGAGTGCACATGCAGTCTATGTCACCATTAATGATTCACAGGATGAAGCAGGCCGACGACCGTTCGAGATATTCGTGAATTCGAAAAACATGGATCATTATCCCTGGACCCTGGCCCTGACGCGGATGATTTCTGCCGTGTTCAGGCGGGGCGGTGATGTCAGCTTTGTTGCTGATGAGTTGCAGGCCGTGTTCGATCCGCAGGGCGGGGCGTTCATGGATGGTCGCTATGTGCCATCCTTACCTGCAGCTATCGGGAAGATCGTCGCTGAGCATCTCAATGATGAGATTGCGGCGACCCCAGATGCAGAAGCAACCGCAGAGGCTAAGTGTTGTCCGAAATGCGGGCAGCGTGCACTTATCCGCAAGGAGGGGTGCGACACTTGCCTGGAGTGTGGGCATTCGAAATGCGGCTAGAATGTTGCTAGGGTGAAGACCATGACGACGAGTACTGAACGTATACGCGCCTATAAGGGACCGGCCCTGTTCAGTCTGGGCCTTCGGCCTTTCTTCCTGCTGGGTGCGATCTGGGCGGCAGTTGCTGTGCCGTTCTGGATCGTGACCTATACGTTCGGGCCGGATGTGTTGCCTATAGAGGCGGGACTGGTCTTTCATGTCCATGAAATGGTGTTCGGCTACGGCTCAGCCGTTGTAGCAGGATTTCTACTCACGGCCGTCCCGAACTGGACGGGGCGACTTCCGGTTTGCGGGTGGCCACTCATGACGCTTGTGGCGCTTTGGATCGCCGGACGGCTCGCCATGTTGGTGCAGCCCGGACCTGTCTGGCTACCGGGGGCCATCGAAAGCGCCTTCCTCGTGTCATTTGCAGGGCTTGTCTGGCGTGAAGTGATCGCGGGCAAAAATACACGCAATCTAAAAGTCGCAGGGGCAGTGAGCGC
>CBDUKI010000284.1:0-2455 GCA_965367765.1 uncultured Henriciella sp. | reverse complement strand
TAGCGCGCCAGCGGTGCCGTCTCCGGCCACCACCAGGCGGTCGCAATAATCCCGGCCAGCAGCAGGCCACCGAACAGGCAGGCCCAGGCCTGCTTGATGCCAAACGCGAGGAATTCTACCAGCCCCGGCACCAGGCGCTCGGGCAGGACACGCGCCAGGAACCGTTCCACCGGCGGCAAGACATGCGACAGGGTCTCATCAACCCGCGAGATCGGCTGAACAGGCATCGTATCGCTCATCACCTGCTCTTATGGCCGATTCTGGGTGGAAACAGGGCATTATATCCGGGCGTCTACGCCAATTCGGTGGTCATGTGCGATGGCGGCGCTAGACTGGCGCGATGACCATGCTTCGTGCCGCCTGCGTGCAGATGCGCGCCACCACGCAAGTCGCGCCAAACATTGCCGCGGCCAGCGACCTGATCCGCAAGGCTGCGGGTGAGGGCGCACAATTCATCGCCACGCCTGAAATGACCAATCTGCTGGACATTCGCCCCGGCCAGGCGCGCCCGAAAATAGCCGCTGAATCTGATGATGCCTGCCTGAAGGCGCTATCGGCCCTGGCGGCAGAGTTGCAGGTTACCCTGCTGATCGGCTCGATTGCCGTGACCCTGCCCGGCGAGACGCGCCTTGCCAATCGCTCGTTCCTGATCGCGCCGGACGGGCAGGTGATGGCGCGCTATGACAAGATCCACATGTTCGATGTCGAGGTTGGCGACGGCCAGAGCTACCGCGAATCTCGCGCCTACAAGCCGGGCGAAGAGGTAGTTCTGGCGCGCGCGCCGTTTGGCGCGGTCGGCCTGACCATTTGCTATGATGTCCGCTTTGCGCGGCTCTATCGCCAGCTGGCCCAGGCCGGGGCGGATATCCTCACCATTCCGGCGGCCTTTACCCGCGTGACGGGGCAGGCGCACTGGCATGTCCTGGTGCGTGCCCGCGCCATCGAAACGGGTTGCTTTGTCCTCGCCCCGGCGCAGGGCGGGCGCCATGATGATGGCCGCGAGACCTATGGCCATTCGCTGATCGTCTCACCCTGGGGTGAGGTGCTGGCCGAGGCTGATCATGCCGAACCCGGCATCATCCTGGCCGACCTTGACCTCGCAGAGGTCGCCAAGGCCCGCGCCCGCATCCCCGCCTGGCAGAACGATCAGGCCTTTGGTTTCGACAGGAAGTAGCGTGCAGGGCGCTGCCCAGGGGCGGATGGACTGCTAGTCGAGCAGGCCGTCCCGGCGCATTTTCTCCAGCGCCTGCTCGGCCCCGCAGCGCACAAGCTCGGTCTGTTCGGCTGTGGTCAGATTGTCGAATTTCGCCTTGGCGCGCATTGTCCCATTGGCCTTGTAGAAGGCGAGCACCTCGTCGAGGCGGTCCGCCGCCATGCGGGTCGGCAAACTGTCAGCACTGCAGGCACAGCTTTTTTCAGTTTCCAGTGTCTTGGACCGCCGTTGTTTGTTCCAGTAGGCCTCGTCAATTCCGGTCCCTTCGGACTCGCCGAGCTTCCTGACCATTTCCATCTGCGTATCATACAGGCGCATTTCACCTTCGACACAGGCCTGGTAGAGGTCGCCTCGCGTGACCTCGCCGCTGCAGGCGCTGAGCAGGCTGACCGCGAAGCCAACGAGTAGCATGTGATGTTTCATATATCCCCCTTGTGTCGCTTGTTGCGGGCACGAGGTCTACTCTATGGGCTCCAGCATCAGTGTCCACGCAGAAATCGCGGGGCCTGCCGTCATCAGGCCGCCTCGCCGTCCACTTGATCCAGCCCCAGCCAGCGGCCAAGCGCCTTGGCCGATAGCCCCTGGATCAGGAGCGAAGACACAACGACAATGAACACGACATTGAAGAATTCCTGCGGCACCGGGCCGGGCGAGATGACCGGATAGATGGCGAGCAGGATCGGCACGGCCCCGCGCAACCCGACCCAGCTTATGAACACCAGTTCGCGCCATGAATAGCCGAGACAGCCCAGCGAGAGGAAGGTGGCGACCGGGCGCGCGATGAAGGTCAGGATGCCGGCCACGATCAATGAGTTGGAAATTTCGCCAACCAGGGAGGCTGGTGTGACCAGCAATCCAAGCATCAGGAAGAGCAGGATCTGGCTGAGCCATTGCATCCCCTCGCTGAAATTGAGAATGCGCTCGCTCGGAATGGTCAGCCTGTCCCGGGTGATGATGCCGGCCAGGTAAACCGCCAGGAAGCCAGAGCCGTCGAACAGGGCTGTTGCAGAGAAAATAAACAGGGCCCCGGTCAGTGCCAGGACCGGATAGGTTCCGGTTGGCATGTCGAGCCGGTTCATCGTGAAGGCCAGCAGGCGCCCGCCCAGCCATCCCCCCGCCACGCCGAAGCCAACCTGGGTCACAAGGAACAGGCCATGATCAGCCAGACCGCTGGCGAGCGAGGCGCCCGGCACGGCAATCAATGCAGTCAGAACGATTGTCATGAAGATGCCGACTGGATCG
>CBDUKI010000283.1:0-2484 GCA_965367765.1 uncultured Henriciella sp. | reverse complement strand
CTCACCATGGACGACGGCATTGGCGGTGACCATTTCAGTCCACAACAAGGCCCGGCCTGACAAGACACGGTGGAAGGCCCGGCAATGGCGGTCCGTCCAGTCCATCATCGGGGCCACGGAAAAACGGTAATCGAGCATGGTCCCGACCTAATGTCCCTGACGATAGATCACCAGAAAAAATTCCCGTTGGATGGCGCAACGTCAGTTTTGACCCGGGCGGGTTTCTGTGGTCCCGATAGGCTAGATAAATACTGGAAAACAGATATGGCCTTCAATCTCGCCGAGGTTCAGGAAACCATCGCCGCCGCCGTGCCCGAACGCCCGGCCCTGATCTTCCGTGACCGGCGCTACAGCTTTGCCGACCTGACCGAACGCACCCGGCGTTTCGCCAATTTCCTGCTCTCTGTTGGCATTCGCAAACCCGTGCCCAGGGCCGAGCTGGACAATTGGCAATCGGGCCAGGACCATGTCGCACTCTACCTGCAAAACGGCAATGAATATCCCGAAGCCATGCTCGGGGCGATCAAGGCCGGGGCCGCCTCGTTCAACGTCAATTATCGCTATGTCGCCGAAGAGTTGCGCTACCTGTTCAATAATGCCGACACGAAAGTGATCGTCTATCATGCGCAATATGCCCCGGTCCTGAAATCGGTGCTGGCTGACATCCCGCCACAAAAGGCCCTGGTCCAGGTGGCTGATGAAAGCGGCGAGCCCCTGCTGCCCGGCGCGATTGATTACGAAGCGGCCCTGGCCTCGGCCAGCCCCGAGCGCCCGGACGTGACCTGGTCACCGCAGGATCTCTACATTCTCTATACTGGCGGCACGACCGGCATGCCCAAGGGCGTGTTGTGGCAGCAATGCGATATCCTGGCTTCGGCCCTGGGCGGGCGCGCCAGCAATGGGGACATCATCACCGACCTCGCCCAGTATAGCGCGCGTGCCACCCGCCATGCCCCGCGCCGTTACCTGCCAACCCCACCCTTCATGCACGGCACGGCGCAATGGATTGCCTTCAGCGCCTGGCACAGCGGTAACACGGTGGTGATCCAGGACGAGGTGGACCGCTACGACCCGCACCACCTGCTCGACGTGATTGAGCGCGAACAGATCAACACCCTTTCCCTGGTCGGCGATGCGTTTGGCCGCCCGTTCGTCGAGGCCCTGGATGCGGGCGGGCACGATGTGTCGAGCCTGACGCACATTCTCAATGGCGGCGCGGCGATGAGTGCCCAGACCAAGTCTGACCTCCTGGCGCGCCTGCCGGGGCTGAAAATCATCGACACGATTGGTTCATCAGAGGCCGGACCGCTGGCGCGCCAGACCGTCACCAGTGAGGGGGCGACCAGCGCCGCGCCAAAGTCAATCGGCGGCAGCGTCGTGCTGGATGAGACGCTGAGCCGGGTTGAAACGCCCGGTCATGCAGGCCTCGGATGGCTGGCCAAGACCGGGGTGATGCCGCTTGGCTATCTCGGTGACGAGGCCAAAACGCGCGCCACCTTCCCGGTGATCGGCACGGTGCGCTACTCGGTGCCTGGCGACCGGGCGAAGCTGCTTGCCGATGGCTCGATTGAATTTCATGGCCGCGACTCGGCGTCGATCAATTCCGGTGGCGAGAAGATCTTTGCCGAAGAGGTCGAGCGCGCGATCGGTCGCCATGGCGACGTCGCCGATGTGCTGGTTTCGTGGCGCCCGTCCGAGCGCTGGGGCCAGGAAGTCGTGGCGATTGTTGAAGCGCGTGCCGGGACCACGCCCAGCCCCCGCGAACTGGTCGACAAGGCAGCCGAGACCATCGCCCGCTACAAGCTGCCCAAGGCTGTGATCCTGGTCGAGAAAGTGCAGCGCCACGACAATGGAAAACCCGACTATCGCTGGGCCAAGACGCTCGCCCACGCGTCGGCCTGAGCAGTGTTTTGCCGTGACGCGAGGGAAGCAATTTTAGTTTTTGACGAGGCCGTCAAAACTTGTATTTTGTCGGCGTGAAGCTGCGCCCAGAGCCAATGAATTGGCCACCAAGCAGCCGGTTGGAGGAACCCGAGCATGCCAGACACTGCCAAGATTGATGGACTAAATTTTGACCCCGAGGCCTTGAAGGCAAAATACCTTGCCGAGCGCGACAAGCGCCTGCGCACCGATGGCAATGCGCAATACGTCAACATGACCGGCGATTTCGCCCACTATATCGACGACCCATATGTCGAGCGCGTCGAGCGCGATGCGGTGACGGACCACACCAGGGTGGTGGTCATTGGCGGCGGATTTGGTGGCCTGCTGGCGGGCGCGCGCCTGCGTGATGCCGGGATAGAAGCGAGCGATATCCGCCTGATCGAAAAGGGCGGCGATTTTGGCGGCACCTGGTACTGGAACCGCTATCCAGGCGCCATGTGTGATGTTGAATCTTACTGCTATTTACCGCTGCTCGAAGAACTTGGCTACATCCCCCAACACAAATACTCTTTTGCACCGGAGATCCTCAACCACAGCCGT
>CBDUKI010000282.1:0-2490 GCA_965367765.1 uncultured Henriciella sp. | reverse complement strand
GTTCCTATGCTGACGTGGTGGGGGCATGGACAGGGCACAATGTGCCGATCTGTAACATGCTGCATCATTATCTGATCACCGAACCGGTGCAGGAACTCATCGACCTGAAAGACGAGTTGCCGGTGGTCCGCGACCCCTACTCCCATTCATATCTGCGCGAGGAAACCAATGGAGTTCTGGTTGGCCCCTATGAAACCGAAGGTGCACATGTGTGCTGGGACGGCAAGCCGCCAAGCTGGGATTTTGAAAGCGAACTGATCACGCCTGAACTGGATCGGTTGATGCCGTGGCTGGAAAAGGCAACCGAGCGCATGCCGATCTTCGCCAATGCCGCCGATGCCAAGGACGCCACAGGCGCTGACGCCACGGTGATCTATGTGCCGCCAGCCGGTGCCGCTGCGGCCATCGAGGAAGCGATTGACGCGGAAATCCCGCTGATCGTGTGTATCACTGAAGGTGTGCCCGTGCTCGACATGGTGCGCGTCAAGGCCAAGCTCGACAAATCCTCCTCACGCCTGATCGGGCCGAACTGCCCGGGCATCCTGACCCCTGAACAGTGCAAGATCGGCATCATGCCCGGCAAGATCTTCAAGAAGGGCTCTGTCGGCGTGGTCTCACGCTCTGGCACGCTGACCTATGAAGCCGTCTACCAGACCTCAGAGGTTGGCCTCGGCCAGACCACGGCGGTTGGCATTGGCGGTGACCCGGTCAAGGGCACCGAGTTTATCGACATGCTGGAAATGTTCCTGGCCGATGAAGAGACCAAGCAGATCATCATGATCGGTGAGATCGGTGGCTCTGCCGAGGAAGAAGCCGCCCAGTTCCTGATCGACGAGGCCAAGAAGGGCCGCAAGAAGCCGATGGTTGGCTTCATTGCCGGTCGGACCGCGCCGAAAGGCCGGACCATGGGCCATGCCGGTGCCATCGTATCGGGCGGACAGGGCGATGCCGAAAGCAAGATTGCTGCGATGGAAGCGGCTGGCATTGCTGTGTCACCAAGCCCTGCACGACTGGGTACAACCATGGTAGAGGTTCTTAAACGGTAGACCCGCACTATATAGCGGAAGTTGGCGGCCGGACGAGGCCCTTGTGACCCCGCCCGATCGCCTGCAGCTCTGAAGCAGGACGAAGACAATGGCAGATGACGGTTCCCCGGTAGGCAAAGGTCGCAGCACGGCCAATGCCGCCATGCTGGAGACGGCGTTCTTGTATGGCGGCAGCGCCAGCTGGATCGAGCAGATGCAGGCCGCCTATGCCAAGGACCCGGCATCGGTGCCAGCCGACTGGCGGGCCTTTTTCGAGGGCCTCGGCGATGGCGGGGCGGATGCCACACGCAATGCCGATGGGGCGAGCTGGAAACGAACCTCCTGGCCGCAACCGGCCAGTGCCGAACAGGTCGCCGCGTTTGACGGCAACTGGACGCTGCTTGAACCGAAACTGGAAAAGAAGCTGAAGGCCAGCGCGCCGGGAGCTTCTGAGGCTGATATCGCCCTGGCGGTGAAGGATTCAGTGCGCGCGCTGATGCTGATCCGTGCCTACCGGATGCGTGGCCATCTGCATGCCCAGCTCGACCCGCTGAACATGGCCAGCCAGGACTACCAACCCGAACTGGACCCGGCCTCCTATGGCTTCGGCCCGCAGGATATGGACCGCGAGATCTTCATTGATGGCGTGCTCGGCCTCGACCGGGCGAACATGACGACCATCCTGGAAATCGTGAAACGGACCTATTGCTCGACGCTGGGCATCGAGTTCATGCACATTTCCCACCCGGAAGAGAAAAGCTGGCTGCAGGCGCGTATTGAAGGCCCCGACAAGGGCGTTGCCTTCACCAGGGAGGGCAAGCGCGCCATCCTCGACAAGCTGATCGAGGCGGAGACGTTCGAGCGCTTCCTGCACAAGCGCTATCCGGGCACCAAGCGGTTCGGCCTCGACGGCGGTGAAGCCGCGGTGCCAGCGCTGGAGCAGATCATCAAGCGCGGCGGCGCACTGGGCGTCAACGAGATCGTCATTGGCATGCCCCACCGTGGCCGCCTGAACATGCTCGCCGCCGTGATGGGCAAGAAATACAAGAAGATTTTCCACGAGTTCATGGGCGGCTCGACGCAGGGGGCTGAACAGTTCGGCTCCGGCGACGTGAAATATCACCTCGGCGCGTCGTCCGACCGGGAATTTGACGGCAATACCGTTCACCTGACCATGAATGCCAACCCGTCTCACCTTGAGGCGGTGGACCCGGTTGTGCTGGGCCGAACCCGCGCCAAGCAGTTCATGGAATATGAGGAAACCGGCGTGCTCGACCGCTCGCACAAGCTGCCACTGCTGTTGCATGGTGATGCGGCCTTTGCCGGGCAGGGCGTGGTGGCCGAGTGTTTTGCGCTGTCAGGCCTGCAGGGCTACCGCACCGGCGGCACCATCCACTTTATCGTCAACAACCAGATTGGCTTTACCACCAGCCCGATGTATTCGCGCTCGTCACCATATCCTTCG
>CBDUKI010000281.1:0-2490 GCA_965367765.1 uncultured Henriciella sp. | reverse complement strand
ATCGAGCTTACGAGAAACACGATCCCGAATAGAAACCGCACACCGCCAGCCGCCAGTCTCAACTTGAGCAACCGACCAAGGCCCGCGAAACTCAGCAGCAAACCCGCCACGAATGTGATTGCCGGTATGATCCACCATAACAAACCCATCAAAACCTCCATTCACCCGGCCACCCCAAATGGCCCTACTGGGACTATAACACCGCAATTGTTTCGTGCGAGGCCCGATTATCAGGGGTGCCTTTTCTTCCAAGGTTCGCTATCACCAAGCCATGACTGACCTCAATGACCTGATCGCCGCCCTGCCCAAAGCAGAACTCCACCTGCACCTCGAGGGCAGCCTGGAACCGGAACAATTGATGGCCTTTGCTGAGCGCAACAAGGTCGACATCCCGTTCAAGACGCTTGACGAGGTCAAGGCCGCTTACAATTTCTCCACTCTGCAGGACTTTCTCGACATCTATTATCAGGGCATGTCGGTGCTGCAGACCGAGGCAGACTTTCACGATCTGACGGACGCCTATCTGCAAAGATGTGCCGCGGACAATGTGCGTCATGTTGAGGTTTTCTTCGATCCACAGGGCCATACCGAGCGCGGCCTGCCCTTCGCCACACCGATCAATGGAATCCTGAAGGCGCTGGATGCTGCGAAGGATAAATATGGCATCACTTACAAGCTGATCATGTGTTTCCTGCGCCATCTTAGCGAAGAAGACGCGTTCGAGACGCTGGCACTGGCCGAACCGTTCCTCGACCGCATCCATGGCATCGGGCTGGACTCCAGTGAGGTTGGCCATCCGCCTTCAAAGTTCGAGCGGGTCTACGCAGCTGCGCGTGAGAAAGGCCTGAAACTCGTGGCCCATGCAGGCGAGGAAGGTCCACCGGAGTATGTTCATGAGGCCTTGGACCTATTGAAGATCGACCGGATCGACCACGGCAACCGCCTGCTCGAAGATGACGCACTGATCAAACGGGTCCGCGAGGCAGGGCTGACGATGACAGTTTGCCCCTTGTCCAACCTGTCGCTCTGTGTGGTCGATGACCTGAAAACCCACCCGATGAAGAAGATGCTCGATCTGGGTCTGCGTGCCACGATCAATAGTGACGACCCGGCCTACTTCGGCGGCTATGTGAACCAGAACTACCGTGAAACCGCTGCAGCTGTCGGCTTGACCAGGGACGATATCATCACCTTGGCGCGCAACAGCTTTACCGGCTCATTCCTCAGCCCGGCCGAACAGGCCCCGCACCTCGCGGAAATCGACCGGATCGCCGCAAGCTAGTTGAGCGGGCAGCCCTCAATCGTGATCCGATGCATGATCCGGCGATGGCCCTGATAGTCATTCAAGGCCCAATGCCAGGTTGAGCGATTGTCCCACATGGCGATCGAGCCGGGCTTCCATTCGAACCTTGTATGGAACTCATTGCCGCCCATGACATGGGCATAGAGTTTCGACATCAGCGCTTCGGACTCTTCGCGGCTTTCGCCCTCAAAGCTGACCGTGAAGGCCGGGTTCACATAGAGTGCCTTCTTACCGGACAGGGGATGTTTGATCACCACCGGGTGGACAGGATCTTTCAGCATCTCGGCCACGGCCGCGTTGCCAATACGTCCGGTTCCGGCGTCAGTTTGGCGATAATAGGTATCCGGCCCTTCGCCAAAAATGTGCCGACCTGAATGAACTGCCTTGCGATCATCAATCTCGGCTTTCAGCTCATCCGGCAGGGTCTCATAAGCCTTGTACATGCTGGCAAACATCGTATCGCCGCCTTTCGGAGGCAGCTCGCGGGCGACCAGGACCGAGCCGAGCGCAGGCTCTTCATCATAAGAGTGATCCGTATGCCAGCCGCCACCGATATTGTCGGTCTGGTCTGGTTCCTTGGCGACCAGTGCGATCTGCGGATAGTCGGGATGGGCCGCAAAGAAGCGATTGACGTTGATATCCCCGAACCGTTCGGCAAAGGCGATATGGTCGTCCTCTGTCGTGTCCTGATCGCGGAAAAAGATCACGCCATGTTCGGCAAAGGCGTCCTGGATCGCCTCGAACTCGCCAGCGGACAGGGTCTTCAGGTCGATGCCGGTAATCTCGACACCGACACCTTGGGTCGGGGTAATCGTCAGGGCCATGTTTTCCTCCATAGGCTCGTCTTTGCGCAAGCTGATCAGTGGAGAATACCGACTTTACGCAGGGGGCGGCAAGACAGGTTCTGGGGACTGGAAACCAGACCAGCACGTGCGGCCGCAGATGCGGCTGGGAAAGGTACGGAGAGGATTGTGGTTTTGTGAGGCGCTAACGCCCTTCGGGCGACGCCTCACGAAGCAGGTTCCGTTCGCTGCGCGAACATCAACCAGGCTGAGGGCTCTGCCCGGTTCGGAACCATTGGGACTAGCCGGGCGGGTCCCAGCCCTGAGCCTGGTTCAGGTGAGGCCCGAAGGGCCGATACGGTCCCTGCTTCGCGAAGCGGGGTGCAAAGCACTTTAGCGCTGCGC
>CBDUKI010000280.1:0-2515 GCA_965367765.1 uncultured Henriciella sp. | reverse complement strand
GGCGGCCGGTTGACCGAAGCAGTGCGCCGCAAACCCTATTCCGTGGTGCTGCTGGACGAGATCGAAAAGGCCCACCCGGATGTGCACGAGTTGTTCTTTCAGGTCTTTGACAAAGGCGTGATGGAAGACGGCAACGGACGCACAATTGATTTCAAGAACACCATCATTTTGCTGACCTCGAATGTCGGCACCGATGTGATCATGGAGATGGCCGAAGCGGGCGAGATCGATTCGGTGATTATCAAGCCAGACCGGATCACCGGCATGACCAAGTCCGGCACGCGCTTCTACACAACCAAGAATCTTGATTATTCCGGCACCCATTCGCTGAAGCTGATCGAGCTGGGCGTGGATGTCGAGGAAGACCCTGAATCGGGCTTCTCGCTGGGCGACCTGATCATGTCCATCCTGCCTATCCTGCTGATTCTCGGCATCCTGCTCTTCTTCATGCGCCAGATGCAGGGCGGCGGCGGTGGCCGCGGCGCGATGAGCTTCGGCAAGTCCAAGGCCCGCCTGCTGACCGAAAAGCATGGCCGCGTGACCTTTGACGATGTCGCGGGCATCGATGAGGCCAAGGAAGAGCTGGAAGAAGTGGTCGATTTCCTGAAAGACCCGAGCAAGTTCCAGCGCCTCGGCGGCAAGATCCCCAAAGGTGCCCTCCTGGTCGGCCCGCCCGGAACCGGTAAGACCCTGCTGGCGCGCGCCATTGCTGGCGAAGCGGGCGTGCCATTCTTCACGATTTCCGGCTCTGATTTTGTTGAAATGTTCGTCGGCGTCGGCGCCAGCCGGGTGCGCGACATGTTTGAACAGGCCAAGCGCAACGCCCCCTGCATCATCTTCATTGACGAGATCGACGCGGTTGGCCGCTCACGCGGCGCTGGCCTCGGCGGCGGCAATGACGAGCGCGAACAGACGCTTAACCAGCTGCTGGTCGAGATGGACGGCTTCGAGGCCAATGAAGGTATCATCATCGTCGCCGCAACCAACCGGCCTGACGTGCTGGACCCGGCGCTGCTGCGCCCTGGCCGGTTTGACCGCCAGGTCACCGTCGGCAACCCGGATGTCATTGGCCGCGAAAAAATCCTGAAAGTGCACATGCGCAATGTGCCGCTCTCAAAAGACGTTGCGCCGAAAATTATCGCGCGCGGGACGCCTGGTTTCTCCGGTGCCGACCTTGCCAACCTGGTCAATGAGGCGGCCCTTCTGGCGGCCCGTCGTGGCAAGCGCGTGGTCTCCATGCGTGAGTTCGAGGACGCCAAGGACAAGGTGATGATGGGGCCGGAACGCCGCTCCATGGTCATGTCAGAGAGTGAAAAGGAACTCACCGCCTGGCACGAGGCCGGACACGCCATTGTTGCGATGTTCGTGCCCAAGGCCGACCCGGTTCACAAGGCCACGATCATTCCACGCGGGCGCGCCCTTGGCATGGTCATGCAGCTGCCAGAAGACGACAAGCTGTCGATGAGCAAGCTGGAAATGACCTCACGCCTGGCCATCATCATGGGCGGACGCATCGCCGAGGAAGAAAAGTTCGGCATGGACAATGTCACCGCTGGTGCCGCTTCGGATATCCAGCAGGCGACCCGTCTCGCCCGTGCCATGGTCACCCGCTGGGGCCTGTCGGATGCGGTCGGCCCGGTCGATTATGGTGAAGATCAGGGCCAGGTTTTCCTTGGCCAGCAACTGGTTCAGTCATCATCGGTCTCTGAGGAGACGTCGAAAAAGATCGAGGAAGAAGTCCGCCGCCTGATCCAGCAGGGCATGGATGACGCCCGCGAAGTCATGACCAAGCATCGCAAGCAATGGTCCGATCTGGCCGAAGCCCTGCTTGAATACGAAACCCTGACCGGCGACGAGATCAAGGGCATTATCGACGGCAAGATGCCAGACCGCCCGGATGAGCCGGACGAGCCATCAGGCACCGCGTCTGCTGTGCCGGTTATCGGCAAGCGCCGCAAGGACAAAGGCGGCGACTTTGGCGGCGAGCCGGAGCCTGCATAAATGGCCATGTCACGCGAAACCCTGGAAGGCTTCCTCATCGAAGCCTTCCCGAATGCCGAAATCATCCTGACCGACCTGGCCGGGGATAACGACCATTGGCAGGCCGAAATCGTCTCGCCGCAATTTACCGGCAAGTCGCGGGTGGCCCAGCACCAGATGGTCTATGCCGCCCTGAAAGGCAAAATGGGCGGCGAACTTCATGCCCTCGCCCTGAAGACGCGCGCGCCGGACTGAACCGTTCAGCGGCCCACCCGCCACACTTATCCTGCAAGAAAGCCCCGTCGCCACGGCGAATTGGCAAATCGTATCCGCCCCTGGCGCGGGCCGGTTATGCTGGGCGACAATGATCTTTGCCCGTTACCGCGACCTGTTTGATGCCTGCCTGCCCGCCTTCTGGCCGTGGCTATGGCTGCAGCTCGCCATCCTGCTTGCCCACAAGGCCGCCGATGGCCGCGAGCGCCTGATCATGGTCACATGGTGGGGCAAGGTCTTTGTCCTGGCCATCGGTGATGAT
>CBDUKI010000279.1:0-2531 GCA_965367765.1 uncultured Henriciella sp. | reverse complement strand
TATTAAGCACCTGCGCTGACGGTTATCCGTCAGTCGCAGGTGCTTGTAACAAGGGTCTCACTTCAGAGGCCCTTTTTTTTGTCAGCAACCCTAGCCCTTTCAATCACTGCCAGCCCCATAAAGGATGAGACCATGGAGACGCAGACCAAGCCTGAAGCCAAGACCAAGACCCGCCGCATGACCGGTGCGGAAATTGTCATTACTGCGCTACAGGAACAGGGTGTGGACGTGCTGTTCGGCTATCCGGGCGGGGCTGTGTTGCCGATCTATGATGAGCTCTACAGTGCCCAGAACATGCGTCACATCCTTGTGCGCCATGAGCAGGGCGCGGGCCATGCCGCTGAAGGCTATGCCCGATCGACCGGCAGGCCTGGCGTTGCGCTGGTCACGTCCGGGCCCGGGGCGACCAACATGGTCACCCCGATTGCCGATGCGATGATGGATTCGATTCCGATGGTCGTCATTACTGGTCAGGTGCCGACACACCTGATCGGCACGGATGCCTTTCAGGAATGTGATACGGTCGGCATTACGCGCTGCTGTGCCAAGCACAATTACCTGGTCATGGACGTCGAAGACCTGGCCCGTACCATTCATGAAGCCTTCCTGATCGCCACGACCGGGCGTCCCGGTCCTGTGGTTATCGATATTCCCAAGGACGTACAGTTTGCGACCGGGACTTATGTCGGCAAGGAAGGTGTTCACAAGCCGACCTACAAGCCGGTCACCACACCGGCACAGAGCGCCATCAACCAGGCCGTTGCGATGATGCGAAAGGCCAGCCGCCCGGTTTTCTATACTGGCGGCGGAGTGATCAATTCTGGCCCGAAGGCCTCCGAAGCCTTGCGCGCGCTGCAAGACGCGACGGGCATTCCCGTCACGTCCACCCTGATGGGGCTGGGGGCGTTTCCGGCTTCGCACGAAGACTGGCTCGGCATGCTCGGCATGCACGGTTCCTATGAGGCCAATAATGCCATGCATGATTGCGACCTGATGATCTGTGTCGGGGCGCGGTTCGATGACCGCGTAACCGGGCGGATTGATGCCTTCTCACCGGGTTCCAGCAAGATCCACATCGATATTGACCCGAGCTCCATCAACAAGGTGATCCAGGTCAACCTGCCGATCATTGCCGATTGTGGCGAAGCGCTTGAAGCCCTGCTGGCGGCCTGGCGCAAGAGCCGCGCCAAGAAGCCTGACCTGTCGGCCTGGAAGGCCCAGATCCAGACCTGGCGTGATGCGCGCTGCTTTGCCTATGAGCAGAGCGAGACCGAGATCAAGCCGCAATATGCGATCGAACGCCTCTACGAGCTGACCAAGGATCGCGAGACCTATATCTCCACCGAGGTTGGCCAGCATCAGATGTGGGCGGCCCAGCACTATCATTTCGAGGAACCCAATCACTGGATGACTTCTGGCGGGCTGGGCACCATGGGTTACGGCCTGCCAGCCGCCGTTGGCATCCAGGCCGCGCACAAGGATGCACTGGTCATCGATATTGCTGGTGAGGCCAGCGTCCAGATGGTCATCCAGGAATTGTCCACGGCGGTTCAGTTTGACCTGCCGATCAAGGTCTTCATCCTCAACAATGAGTGGATGGGCATGGTGCGCCAGTGGCAGGAATTGCTGCATGGTGAGCGCTATTCGCACACCTATTCCGAAAGCCTGCCGGATTTCGTCAAACTTGCCGAGGCCTATGGCGGCAAGGGCATCATTTGCGACAATCCGGCTGAGCTGGACGCCGCGATCATGGAGATGATCGATTATGACGGGCCGGTGGTCTTTGACTGCCGGGTGACCAAGGCAGAGAACTGCCTGCCGATGATCCCATCAGGTGCCGCGCACAATGAAATGATCCTGTCCGAGATTACCGGTGAAGAAATCGGTGAAGCCGGGCGCAAGCTGGTCTGATGACGGGTTGGGAGAGCCGCGTATGCAATCTGTCGTGCATTCAGGCTTTCCCCGCAGGGTCTCATCTGGCATGGGAACCTGCGACAGGAGGAATGGCGACATGGATATGAACGCGATCTTGGGCTGGCTGCGCGCCAATCTTGATGTTCTTGTGGCCGTGAGTTCAGCCTTGGTGGCTGTGCTTGGGGCTGTACTGGCACGGACCGAAACGCGCCGTCAGCGCCGGATCCAGACCGAGAACCTGCGCCAGAGCCTCGACACCCAGTCGCTGGCTTGGGGCAATGCCTGTATCGACACGCTGGGCCGGGCCGCCTTCTTCGCGCGCACGCGGCGCTTTCAGGAGAATGACGGCGCTTTCCTGCAACAGCGTATCAACCTGATGCTGGCTTTGTCGGCCCTGGTCGAGCGCGGACGCCTGTTCTTCCCGAATATCCAGTCAGGCGGCAAGGGCGCTGAGAAGGAGGGTGCCTATCGTGGACATCGCCCGCCTGTGCTTGATGCGCTGATGTTTGCCTATTACGAGATCGAGGCGCTGACCCGGACTGAAGGCCCGACCGCTGACAATAGCGCGGATTTCATTGACGATTGGCCTGGTCAGTGTGGTGATTAGCCTGATCTTG
>CBDUKI010000278.1:0-2557 GCA_965367765.1 uncultured Henriciella sp. | reverse complement strand
GTTCAAGCGTCGTGCGCCGGGAGGTGATGATCGTCAGCTCGCTATCGCCCGGCTCTGGAGTGTAGGTCTCGCGCTGGGCTTCGGTGAGCATCACGTCGAAGGTCAGGTCGCGCGCGCCCATGGTCTTGAGGTCGTCAAGCAAGCGTGGGTGGCGCGCCCGGATGATTTCCCGCAGGCGCGCCAGGAAGGCATGGCTCTGGCGGATATGGCCAGCCCCGCGCCGGTGCCAGTCCTCGAACACTGTGTCGGGATCATCGCCCGGTGGGGCGACATCGCGCTCCAGCAGGGTGACTGCGCGCCCGGAGCCAGCGAGGCTGAGCGCCGTGCACAGGCCCCCGATCCCGGCCCCGATAACCAGAACCCGTTCGCTCACCCGTCAATCTCTTTCAAAAAGTCGAGAATGACCTCGTCCACGGCTTCAGGGTTTTCCTGCTGCGTCCAGTGGCCGATTTCCGGGATCAGCTTGTTGATGCGCAGGTCACGCACGAAGCTCGGCATGGCCTGCAGGGCGGCCTCCGCCATCATGATCACGCCGTCATTCGCCCCGGCGGCAAAGAAGGCCGGCTGGTCGATATAGATCGGTGCCCCTTCAGTCAGCTGCCAGGTCAGGTCGTGATTGCGATAATAGTTGAGCGGGCCGCGCATGCCCGAACGGGTAAACTCGCCAGCATAGAAATCGAGGTCAGCCTCGGACAGCCAGGCCGGCAGGGCCTGCGGCTCTGGCAGGTCGGAGAACATGTCATCGTCCGGGCCTTTTTCCGGCAGAGAGGCGAGGTCAGTTTCGCCACCTGCCATGACCAGGAATTTCTTCAGGGCGAGGCGAATGTCGGCCTCGAACTCGGCCTCCGCGATGCCCGGTTCGAAGAAGTAGAGCTGGTAGAAGAACTGGCCCTTGAACATTTCGCGCAACAGCGCCATTGGCGCCACTGGCGAACGCGGCATGAACGGCACCGATAGCGCCCCGACCGCGCGCACCTTGTCAGGGTGATGCAGCGCGCAGGCCCAGGCCGTTGGTGCGCCCCAATCATGACCAATGACCACGGCCTGGTCATAGCCAAGCGCCGGGATCAGGCCGATAATGTCATTGACGACCTCGACCTGGTTATAGGCCTCGATGTCCTGCGGCTTGTCGCTCTTGCCATAGCCGCGCATATCGGGCGCGACGACGTGGTAGCCAGCGGCGGCCAGCGGGGCGAACTGGTGGCGCCAGGAATACCAGGATTCCGGGAAGCCATGCAGCAGCAGGACGAGCGGGCCAGTCCCGGCTTCGGCAATGTTCAGCTCGATCCCGTTGGTCGCGATCCGCCGCTCGGAAACGCCCGGCCAGCTCATTCGGCAGCCATCAGTTGAGTGGCACCGGGCAGGACTTCGCCGCTAGCGGCCTGGTAGCCGCCTTCTGCCGACCAGGCCACGGCCCCGCCAACGATCACGGTGTCAACGCCTTGCGAGTCGCGGACATAACGATTGCCATCCCCCGGCACGTCCTGGACGAATTTCTCAGGCCCCCGGTCGACCGTTTGCGGGTCGAAGACGGTAATGTCGGCAATATAGCCCGGCTCCAGGCGTCCGCGCTCCGGAATGCCCCAGATGGCGGCTGTGTCGGAGGTGATCTTCTTGACCGCATCTTCGAGGCGCACGGTTTTCAGGTCGCGGACAAAGTGCGCGAACAGGTAGCCCGTATCGCCATAGGTTGAGAAGGACAGGATATGCGCGCCGCCATCGCTGGCCCCGATGTGGACACGCGGATGGTTGAGCAAACTACCGACCTTGCCGTCATCATTGTGGCCCATGGAAGCGGCGAGGAAATGCGCGTCGAGGTCTTCCTCAAGTGACAGGTCAATCATTGCTTCGACCGGGCTGGTGGCGCGCATGTCAGCGATCTCGCCCAGCGTCTTGCCGACAAATTTCTGATTTGCCTCTGTATTGGCCTGGCGCAGGATCAGGGTTGGCCAGAGGTTTTCATACGGCTTGGCCTCGGCGATCAGTGCCTGGCGCTTGGCCGGGTCTGCGAAGGTCGCCATGATCTCTTCATGTGTGCCGAAGCGCATGATGCGATACCAGCCGGGGAAGCGAATGAAGAGCAGGCTAGGCACGGCGAAGCAGAAGGAAATGTCGATCGGGCGGGTCTGGACCTGCGGCCAGACGCGGGCCCCGCGCGCGAACTGTTCATCGACGCGGGCCATCACCTTGTCGACCGCATCGCCATTGTCAGCGTTCACGAAGAGCGGTGAGAAGGTTGTCGGGATCTGGTATTTCAGTGACAGCTCCGCCAACTGGTCGAGCCGGGCAATAGTCAGGTCCGGATCGTAGAATTCCGGCACGATCTGTAGGACGCGGCCATATTCACCAAGCACGCTGGCGAGCGCTTCAACCTCGCGCGCATCGGCGTAGCGGCTGGGCACTGGCTGCAGGGTCTCATCCATGTCGACATAGCTGGTCGACAGGCCCGCCGCGCCGGCATCAAGGCACTCGCGCAACACGGCCTGCATCGCGGCGATCTCTTCGTCATTGGCGGTGCGTTCCATCGCGGCGTCGTTCATCACCCAGAGGCGAATGA
>CBDUKI010000277.1:0-2579 GCA_965367765.1 uncultured Henriciella sp. | reverse complement strand
CGTGGGCTATCGCGTCAAAGCCGGACATACCGCAGGCCGCATAGGCAACCGCGCAGGCAACCGAGACGATCAGGTAGGCAAGGCCAATCTGGCGGGTGATTTCCCCGACGCGCGGCATGAACTTGCCCGACAGGTCAGAGCTTTCCAGCTGGAACAGCTGCATACCGCCAACACGCAGCGTCGGCAGGATAGCAATCGCCGTCACGATGATGCCAATGCCGCCAATCCATTGCAGGATGGCGCGCCAGAGCAGCAATCCGCGCGGCTGCGTGTCGAGCGTGTTGATGACGGTTGCCCCGGTCGTGGTCAGCCCGGAAATGCTCTCGAACATGGCATTGGTGAAGCTCATGCCATTGCCGATGAAGGGGATGGCGGCAAGGGCTGGCAGGATCAGCCAGACCAGTACGGTCAGCAGGAAGGCTTCGCGTTGGCCGGTGCGCCCGGAAGTGTCTCCAGCCAGGACGATGAGGCCAACCCCGAACAGGATCAGCACGGTCGCGCTGGCGGCGAAGACCGGCCATTCAGGGCGGAGGTCATATAGATCAAGCAGCCAGGACGGCACCATCGCCGCCCCGAGCAGGGCAGTCATGATTCCAAGCGCGAAGATGACGACGCGAAGCTGCATTGGCTGGCCTGTATCAGCTAAAAGCTGCGAAGAGGTGTACTTTTGACATGCGCCCACCGGGGCAAGCAACGTGCCAGGCAGAAGGCAGAGCGCAAGCGGACGTTAGGGAAAGCAGCGGAATTGCGTGCGGATGGCAGTGCAAGCCCGTGTCATCTGAAGATTTAATGATATTATGGGCAATCTTTTGTGGGTTGCCGAGCCACGGGTTAACCATCTGTAAACAATTTGTTTTTTAACCGTTAACCTTTTCTTCGAAGCCACTGTTCCATACGGTTCTTGGTCTGTACGATATTTGTTTCGGCGCTATGTGTTTGTGGATATGGGGAATCCCGTACTTCGCCCATTTGAATCCAAGTCTACCCATGTTATCCCATAGAAGAGCAGGTTAAGCCCAATGGGCCTGGCCGGGGCGTGATGGGAGTTTTGGCGTGTTTGTATCGACGCATGAGGCGTGTCTGGATTCGAAGGGTCGGGTATCTGTCCCGGCCCCGTTCCGCCATGCCCTGGGCGGGGGTGCGCGCATATTCCTGTGGCCAGCGGCGGATGGATCGCCTTGCCTTGAGGGCGGCGGTGAAGAGTTGATGGCGACCTATCGCCAGACCCTGGCCCGGATGAGTCCAACCGATCCGGCGCGCCGGGCCTTCATGCACGCAATCTTTACCCGCGCGGCAGATATGAAGATGGATGATACGGGACGGATTACCATCCCCACCAAGCTGCTCTCGCTCGCCGGGATCGAGAAAACGCTTGTCTTTGCCGGGTCGCTGGACCGTTTCCACGTCTGGGAGCCATCGCGCTATGCCGCTTTTGACGCCGAAGTGGATGACCAGTTGAAGGATTGCCAAAACGCCATTGATGCGCCTTTCCAGGCTGCGCTCGCTGCTGGCGGCATTCGCGGCATTGTTGGGGGGGATGACTGAGATGGGACATGTCCCTGTCCTGCTTCCCGAAGTGCTCGAGGCGCTGGCACCTTGCGCGGGTGAAGCCTATGTCGACGGCACGTTTGGCGGGGGCAGCTATGCTCGCCGCGTTCTGGCGGCCGCCGAGTGCACGGTTTACGGGATTGATCGCGATCTCGATGCGATTGCCCGCGCCGAGAAGATGGCCCAGTCCGAGCCGCGCCTGATCCCCCTGATGGGCCGGTTCGGCGACATGGACGCGCTATTGCTGAATTCCGGCGTCAGCCATGTTCATGGTGTGATGCTGGATATTGGCGTCTCGTCCTTCCAGATCGACCAGGGCGAGCGCGGTTTCTCATTCATGCGCGATGGCGCGCTCGACATGCGGATGGGGCAATCAGGGCCCAGTGCAGCCGATGTCGTCAATCACATGCCTGAAGCCGGGCTGGCGGCTGTGCTGAAACAGCTCGGTGAAGAGCGCCAGGCCCGCCGCATTGCCAAATTCATCTGTGACCGGCGCACGATCACCCCGTTTCGTACCACACTGGATCTCGCCGAAACGATTGAGCAGGCCGTCGGCGGGCGCCGTGGCCGCAAGACACATCCAGCAACGCTGAGCTTCCAGGCCATACGCATGTATGTGAATGATGAGCTGGGCGAGCTGGCCCGCGGCCTGGCTGCGGCTGAGCGCATGCTGCTGCCCGGTGGCCGACTGGTCGTGGTGACATTCCATTCCCTGGAAGACCGGCTGGTCAAGCGGTTCATGCGCACGCGCAGTGGCGTGACAAGCGGCGGGTCACGCTACCTGCCGGAGAAACTGTCAGGCCCGGCGCCAAGTTTTGATCTGGAGCAGCGTAAGGCCGTGGAGGCCTCTGAGGCCGAGCTGGAGGCCAATCCGCGTGCCCGGTCGGCCCGCCTGCGGGTGGCAATCCGGACGGACGCAGACGCGTGGCGCGAGCCGGTTGACACCGGCACGGACCTGCCGCCGCTGGACAAGTTGGAGTTGGCGGTATGAGCAAGCGTGCCTTCTTCTTCGGACTGACTGTGATCGCCGT
>CBDUKI010000276.1:0-2610 GCA_965367765.1 uncultured Henriciella sp. | reverse complement strand
ATCATCTGGCGGGCAATGTCGATACAGTTGGAGCCTGCGTCGCCGGCAAAAGCCGTGTCATTCTCCCAGTCACGGTGCGCCGATTCAGCATAGGTCGAGGCTGGGGTGGCGTGGGTCAGACGGGCAGTGGACACGATACCGGTGGCCAGGCCCTTGGCTTCAGCCAGCTCGAATAAAGTATCCGTACCCTGGCCCTGCTGACTGGCACAATTGCCGAGCGAAACACCAGAGCGCAGGCCAAGTGTCCGCGAACGCGTCTTCACGCCTGAGACCAAGGCTGTGGCGGTCGAGGCGCTGTCGGCCACCTGGTAGTCATGGCTATAAGTTCGCGATAGCGCAGCATATGGCAGGGTTTCCATGGCCAGCTTGTAGCTTTCACCGTCGGCGCCCTGCGTCTGGCCGGCATAGATCCGCGCGGCGGTAATCGTTGAAATGCCCATACCATCGCCAACGAACAGGATCACATTCTTTGCGCTTGGGGCAAAATCATCAGCCATGCGCCCGGTCACCGCCGCTTCGGCTGACTGATAATACGGGTCCGTCGCCTGTTTCGGCAATGCCGAACGATCCGCCGATACAGATGCCACTGATGGCGTGTCTGCTGGTTCAGCGTCCTGGTTGGCGGCGCCTGTACATGCCGCCAATAGAAGTGTGGCGGTTGCTGCCGAGATGAGTTTGCGCATGGGCCTGATCCTATTCTCGTCTGGGTTTAATCAATGAAGCTGGTAATGGGTTCTTGTGACGCTTTTGATGCGTTTTGTCGATTTCCGCGTTGGGCCAGGAAGATGCCGACCAGAATTAACACCGCCCCGCCAGCCTGTAACGGGGCCAGCGCCTCACCGAACAGGCGCCAGGATACGGCGGCCGCAACGACCGGCTGGACCAGGACCAGGACCCCGGCCAGCCCGGCGGGCGTGTGGCCAAGGCCGGTAATGATCAGGCCCTGCCCCCCGACCTGAACCACAAGCGCGAGGAAGAGCGGAACCAGGAAACCGATCATGTGTTCGGGAATGAAGCGTTCACCCGACAGCAGGACAATCATCCCGCTGACGAGAATTTCCACTCCGGTCAACCAGAAGATCGTGTCGAGACCGCCTAAATTTCGCCGGGCGACCTTCGAAGCCAGCATGTAGCCAGACACGAGAATGGCTGCGCCGAGTGCCAGCAGGTCACCGCGCAAGACATAGGGGCGGGCCTCAATCGGGATCGCCGCGCCGCCAAGCGACAGGCCAGCCGCGCCGAGAATGGCCAGGATCACCGCCATGCCCCAGAGCCAGGATGGGGTCTCCTTGAGGAACAGCCAGGCGAGGAAGCCAACACCAATATTGCCGAGATTGACGATGAAGGTGGCATTCGCGACCGTGGTATAGGTCAGCGACCAATGCCAGAGCGCCATGTCCAGGGCGAAACATGTCCCGGCCAGCAGGATGAACGGGTTTGGCCGCGCTGGCAGGCGGCGATTGGTGGCTACAACCAGTAGAAACAAGACCGGAAAGGCGAATGCATAACGCCAGAAGGCCAAAGCCTGTGGCCCCAGACCTTCAAGGCCGAGACGTACGCCTATCGGCGCGAACCCGATACAGATCCCACCTGCCAGTACCATGAGCGGGCCGGTCAGCTCTGACAGTCCGGCATGGGGTTGTGTATGGGTTGTCATTTATCAGCCAGGTCCAGTGCGCGCCATATCTCTGAAACGCTCATACCGTCTGCCCGCAATTGGGCAAGCGGCAGGCTGCCGTTTGACTTTGCGAGGCGTTTGCCGTCACCGCCCATGACCAGATCATGATGCTGGTAGACCGGTTGTGGCCACCCCATCAGCACCTGGATCAGCGTGTGGATATGCACGGCCTCGGCAAGATCCTGTCCGCGAATGACATGGGTAATGGCCTGTACCGCATCATCATGCGTCGATGCGATATGATAAGCGCTGGGGCTATCCTTGCGGGCGATGACAATGTCCCCATGGCGGGTCGGATCGGCTTGTAGGGTCTCAATGCCATGCCGGGTCTGAAGGCTGTAGGTTAGCGCATCCCAGGCTGGGCCGAGATAGTCACGGGCCCGAGCCAATGACAGGCGCCAGGCGAATGGCTTTCCAGCCGCGAGCAGGCCTGCCTCCTGTTCAGCATCCAACGGCGCCGGGGTGGTGTGCTCCAGATCACTGCGGGTCAGGAAACAACGATAGGCGAGGCCCAATCCATCAAGCTGCGCAACGACGCGCTCATATTCGGCAAAATGCTCCGATTGCACACGCACCGGTTCCGGCCAGTCAAAGCCGAGCCAGTGCAGGTCCGTGAGTATCTGCTGGGCATATTCGGGGCGGCAGCGCGTGGTGTCGATATCCTCTATCCGCAACAGGACACGCCCGCCAGCGCGCGCGGCCGCATGCCAGACACGCCATGCAGAGGCGGCGTGGCCAAGGTGCAGTTGCCCGGTCGGGGAGGGCGCAAATCGGGTCAGGAAATCTGCCATGACGCCCTTTTCGCGTATGGCAGGGGCGCTGTCACGTCAGGTGTCGCTGTCCAGGCGATGTGCACCCGGCATCGGACAGACCACGCCGGTGCCCCCAATGCCGCAATAACCGCTGGGATTCTTGGCGAGATATTGCTGGTG
>CBDUKI010000275.1:0-2611 GCA_965367765.1 uncultured Henriciella sp. | reverse complement strand
CCCGTCCGACAAGTAATCCTGTTCCGGGTCAAGGCTGTCATTCTCGAACGGCATCACCGCGATTGTCGTGGCGCTGGGTTTGCCGGGCCCGCCCATTGCCCTTATACCAAGCGTGAGCCCCCCGCCCGCAACCGCCGCTGCGCCCATGCCGTACCAGATCAATTGGCGCCGCGACAGGCCAGGCCAGGCCAAGGCCCTCGACGGCTGAACCTGAAAGTCCGGCACTTCACGGTCATGCAACGCCGCAACCGTGCGTATAAGGTTCTGGATTTCCGGTGCACTTGCCGCACCCCGCCAGTTTGCCATGTCGATGACCTGAAACTGCCGGAAGCCGAGCGGAGGTTCGGCCCCTTCGATCGACAGTGGCACCAGGCAATCGCCATCCCGGCCATGCATCGCCTCGTCCTGAACCCAGTGCGACTTGACTGACGTGTTCGACCACAGGACGACCACCGCCCTGGCCGATTTCAGCGCTTCTTCAGTGGACTCGATATATCTGACACCGCCCTCCAGGACACCGTCCCACCAGACGCAATAACCAGCGTCTTCCAGTGCTCGGATAATCGGCAGTGCGCGCGCCTGATCTGCTCGAGAATAGCTGAAAAAGACGGAAGTGACCCGTCCTTCGTCTTCGCTCTGCAAATCGCTATCAGACACCTGGTAAGCCCGCCCAAACAAGTCTGAGGCCACAATAGACGCAATCTGCGAAAGCCGCCAGTTTGATCAATCCTGCATCAAACTGACGGCCTCGCGCAAAGGGTTCACCTTGATCGCCGCGCCGGGGCGGCGGTGGCCAGCTAGCATGCGCCGGGTCAGGCGTTCATAGTGCTGGATAAAGCGCGCCACCCAAGCCGCACGCGCGTCACTGAGGCGCTGGCCCGGCTGGCCGAGATTGCCCTCTTCCTGCTGCATCCGCCAATCGAGCACTGTCTCGAAGCCAGGGGCATCAAGATGCAGGAAACCATCCGCGCGGTCCCACAGACGGGCATACTCGCCCGCCAGACATCTCTCCTGCCAGGCCCGCCATGTCCCGCCTGCGTCTTCCGCCTCGACCGCATTCAGGGCCGGGGCTTGCGGCGCCGATGGATCCGGCGACACGCCCATCAGCCAACCCTCGACGATGACCACGTCCGGACGCCCGCACACCTTGCGCCAGTTTTCACGTGGCGCGCGCTCATCGCGCGCCTTGTCGAACACCGGCAACAATGTCTCGCTCTGTGGTCCGGCAGTGAGCAAATCGTCCAGCACCCGATTGAGCAGGCCGAGATCATGCGTCCCCGGCGGTCCGCGCGTAGCGAATAGCGGATGCACCTCGCGGGCAAGCTGCATACGTTCGGCCTTGGTCAGGTAAACATCATCCAGGCTTAGCGCGACGATCTTTCCGTCCGAGCCGGCCGTGATCTGCGTCAGGGCCGTTGACTTGCCGATCCCCTGTGCGCCGGACACGAACAGGAGCTGCGGTGTGGTTGCGCGCCGTGTGCGGGCCGACACCCAGTCGGCAACACAGGTCGCAAGATCAGACGAAACCGGCTCAGCCATGGCCCGTCATCCGGCGTCTGGCTGGCCCTGTCAAACTCACCGCGCGCCATCCCCTCAAAATGCCGCTTGCGCACAAAATCATAACATGTTCTAAGTTTGCTAAAAATGATCCCCAAGGAGGAGAATATGTCGACAGGAACGCTCACCCGCGTGAGGCAATCCATCCTGCCCAAGGCTGGTGACAGCTGGGCATCCATTGCCAAACGCGAGCTTGCCAATCAGCCCGAGGACGAAGCCATTTCCAGCTTGCAGAGCTGGAACCTGCACATCTTCATGCGCGCCCCGGCACCAGAAGGCAGCCCGCGCGCCGGCAATCCCATCCTGCCGAGCGATGTCATCTTCATTGAACCCCCGCTTGCCGGAGTATGAGCGGAGCGATCATCCATCACGTGACGGTCGCGGCGGCCCATGACGGCGTCGCCGAGCTGATCGTTACCTTGCAATTCAACAATGGCGGGCAATCACTCGTCACGTTGGACGAACATGCCACGCGCCACCTGCTCAAGAGTTGCGGCACCGAAGACCCCGAAGCGCTCAAGGGCGTCGGCTGGGAACACGTCCGCGACGCCCTGGCAGCCGCTTCGGCGCGATACCAGACAACAAACTAGACAACGCACCCAGGGGGAAAGACCCATGTATGACCTGATTATTCGAAACGGTACCATCGTTGATGGCTCGGGCCTGCCCGCTTATGCCGCAGACATTGCTGTAAACGGCAATCGCATTGCCCGCATCGGCCAGATCGACGAAACCGCGTCCCACGAAATTGATGCCGCCGGCAAGGTGGTCGCGCCCGGCTTCATCGACCCGCATACCCATTTCGATGCCCAGCTGCTCTGGGATGGCTGCGCCAAGCCCGCCCTGGCACATGGCGTCACGACCATCGTGCCCGGCAATTGCTCATTGTCGCTTGCCCCGCTCAAGGCCGAACACCGGATGAAGCTGGTGGGCATGTTCAACCAGATCGAGGAAATGCCGCTCAAGGCCTTCAAAGAGGGCGTGGTCTGGGATTGGGAAACCTTCTCTGTATACATCACCCGCATCCGCAAGGGCCTGGCCATCAATGTCGCGC
>CBDUKI010000274.1:0-2657 GCA_965367765.1 uncultured Henriciella sp. | reverse complement strand
AGGTCGGCGCCCATGGCCTCAAGCGCCTTCAGATGCAGGTCAACCGGTCTCGCGCCAATCGCACAGCCGCCTGGCAGCGACACCGTGGCGTGCCCATAACGCGCCAGCATCGGGCCAAGCACATTGAAGCTCGCGCGCATCTTGCGCACCTGTTCATAGGGCGCGATGGTGGAGGTCAATTCCGCTGCGTTCAGGCGGCATTCGCTGTCCCCCTTCGGCCAGTAGACCTCGACGCCCAGCGTCGCCAGCAATTGCGACAGAAAGCGCGTGTCGGCCAGGTTCGGCATATTGGTCAGTGTCAATGGCTCTGCCGTCAGCAGCGAGGCCGCCATCAGCTTGAGCGCCGAGTTCTTGGCGCCCGAAATCGCAATCGTGCCGTTCAGCGGGCGTCCGCCCGTAATGATGAGTCGATCCATGCGCCAGAGGTATAGCGCCGCGCGCGGCAAGGGAAAGGCGCAAATGCGGTGTTTCTGGGTCGCCTGCTGAATTCTGAATATTTGCGACAGAATTTCGCATTAGGGATTGTTACGGACTGCCTAAACTTGAATGATGGCTTTTGCATAAGCCAGACAGCCAAGAGTGCATCAGCACCGGACAGGGAGAATGAGAACATGAGCGACACCGAAACACTGGAGCGGCCACAGAGCCGTCAGGGCAGCACGCATTTCGACGTGCTGATCGCAGGCGCGGGGATTTCCGGTATCGGTGCTGCTTATCACCTGCTTGACCAGTGTCCGGGCAAGACGTTCGCCATTCTTGAGGAGTTCGAAACCTTCGGCGGCACCTGGCACACGCACAAATATCCAGGCATCCGGTCCGATAGTGACCTCTATACGTTTGGGTATCGGTTCAAGCCCTGGGTCGGCAAACCGATCGCCACGGCGGACGAGATCCTGAAATATGTCGGCGAGGTGATCGACGAGCACAAGATCGATGACCACATCCATTATCGCCACAAGATTGTCGGGGCCAGCTGGTCCTCGAAGGACAAGCTCTGGACGGTGGACGCCAAGCGCCTCGAAACGGGTGAGACCGTGCAGATCACCGCCAATTTCCTGTGGATGTGCCAGGGCTATTACAATCATGCCAAGGGCTACACGCCCGAATGGGACGGTATGGAGGATTACAAGGGCACGATCGTCCATCCACAGACCTGGCCAGAAGACCTGGACTACAAAGGCAAGAAGGTCATCGTCATCGGCTCCGGCGCAACGGCGGCGACGCTGGTTCCGGCGATTGCGGGCGATTGCGACCATGTCACCCTGCTGCAGCGCTCGCCAACCTATTTCGTGCCCGGCCGCAACGAGAACGAACTGGCCGATATCCTGCGCGAGCTGGAAATTGACGAGAACTGGATCCACGAGATCGTGCGCCGCAAGGTGCTGTTCGACCAGGCCGAACTGACCCGCCGCGCCATGGAGGAGTCCGATGAGGTGCGCGCCGAATTGCTGGCCGGGGTCAAGGAATTCCTTGGTGAGGATTTCGACATCGACACCCATTTCACGCCCAGTTACCGCCCCTGGCAGCAGCGCCTGGCCTTCGTGCCGGATGGTGACCTGTTCCAGGGCATTGCCGCAGGCAAAGCCAGTGTCGTGACCGATCATATCGAGCGCTTCACCGAAAAGGGCATCCTGCTGAAATCCGGCAAAGCGCTGGAAGCCGACATCATCATCACGGCAACCGGGTTCAACCTGTCCGTCCTCGGCGGCATTCCGTTTTCGGTGGATGGCAAGCCGGTCGATTTTGCCGACACGATCACCTATCGCGGCATGATGTTCACGGGCGTGCCAAACATGGCCTGGGTGTTCGGCTATTTCCGCGCCAGCTGGACGCTGCGGGTCGACCTGATGGGTGACTTTGTCTGCCGCCTGCTCAAGCATATGGATGAAAAGGGCGTGAAGGAGGTGCGCGTCGAACTGCCCGATGACAAGCAGGACATGGCGCGCCGCCCGTGGATCGAGGAAAGCAATTTCAATCCTGGCTATCTGGCGCGCTCCATGCACCTGATGCCGAAATGTGGTGAAGGCCCAGAATGGCAGCATACGCAGGACTATTGGACCGAACGCAATGAGCTGCCCAAGGTCGATCTCGACGAGCCAGCCTTCAAATATTCCTGAGCCGGCTCTGAAAAGCGGTTGCAATATTATCGAATAACGATAATATTGCCCGCATGAGACAGACATCCTGGCCCTATGAGTTCCAGCCCGGTGACATGGTCGCCGTCCGGTTTGGCGGCATCCTCTGGCATTATGGCGTCGTGACCAGTCGCGGCACCGTCATTTCCAATTCCCGGCTCAAGGGCGGTGTGATCGAAGAAAGCTTCGCTGCTTTTGCCGATGGCCGCCCGGTGCGCCGCTGCGGACGCACCGACCATCTCGACGCCTATGCGGTGGAGCGCCGGGCCCGCAAGGCCAAGGGCGCGCGCTACGATCTTGCCGCATCCAATTGCAGCCATTTCACACGCTGGACCTATCGGCGACGCCCAACCGCCCTGCAGGTCGCTTCCGCGACGATTGCCGCGTTCAAGGACCTGGCCGCCTCGCGCCGGTCACGCTGGTAAGAAAAAAGCCCCCGCACTGAGGTGCAGGGGCTTTCGAAGTAACGTTCAGGCAGGGCCTAGAACTTCATGCCGACACCAATCGTGAAGGCATCAGCTT
>CBDUKI010000273.1:0-2690 GCA_965367765.1 uncultured Henriciella sp. | reverse complement strand
CGGGCTGACCATCGGCGCCGACAAACGCCCGCGAATGATGACATAGCCTGCAATCGCAAGCGCCAGAATGACAAGTCCGGTCCAGTGATACCAACGCATTCGCGTGCCTCCCTCAAAGCCCCGATCAGTAGAGGGTAGACCTAGATCGCCGAAAGTCGAGCAAAATGCAGACCGTCAGGCTCACCGATATGGCGCTATGTCGGGCCGGTAGAATCCGCTAGGCTGGCCGAGATACAGACCCGGAGCCTTACAGCATGTCGAGCCATCACCAGACTATCTACGCGGACAAGCTGTGCGATGCGCCAGCGGCGATGTCAGCGATTGCCTCCGGGGAGAATGTCTCCATGGGCATGGCGCTCGGCGAACCGCCTGCCCTGTTGGCGGCGCTGGCCGAACGGTTTGACCGCCAGGAAGTGGACGGCCTCAAGCTCTGGTATTTCCACTCCATGCCAGCGGCCGCCCAGTCCGTCTTGAAATATGAGCACATGGACAAGGTTACCCCGCATTGCATGTTCATGGGCCCGACCGAGCGCGCGTTGGTTGAGAAAGGCGAGGCGGATGGGCGCAAGGTGATCAATTTCGTGCCGGTGGCGTTTTCCGATGCCCCGCGCCTGCTCAGCCGACACGTCGCGCTGGACACGTTTGTCACTGTTGTCTCGCCAATGGACCGACACGGCTATTTCTCATTCGGGGCCAATAATGACTATGCCAGCACTGCCGCCCGGGCAGCCCGGCGCACGATTGTCGAGGTTAATGAGCACATGCCACGCGTGTTCGGCGACTCGATGATCCACGTCAGCGAAGTGGATGCCATCGTCGAGAACCATGCCCCGCTCTTTGAAATGCCCGAGCGGGCCCCCTCGCCTGAAGAGGAAGCCATCGGCGACATCATTGCCGAGATGATCCCGGATGCGGCCTGTCTGCAAATGGGTATCGGTGCCCTGCCGAATGTCGTCTGCCAGCGCCTCAAGGATCGTCGCGACCTCGGCATCCACACGGAGTTGTTGTCACCCGGCCTGGTCGATCTGATCGAAGCCGGGGCGGTCACCAACCGGATGAAAGCAACCTTCCCGGGCCGCACCGTCTTCACTTTCGCGCTGGGCAACCGGAAAATGTACGATCTGCTGCACGACAATCCGTCGATCGCCAGCCACCCGGTCGATATCGTCAATGATCCACGCCACATCGCCAAGAATCCAAACGTCGTCTCGGTCAATGCGACCCTGGAAATCGACCTCACCGGCGCCTGCAATTCCGAAACACTGGGGCATCGCCAATATAGTGGCTCTGGTGGCCAGCTCGACTTTGTTCGCGGCGCGCGTATGTCAAAGAACGGGCGGTCGATCATTGCCGCGCGCTCGACCGCACAAAAAGGGACGGTTTCGCGCATCGTGCCGGAGCTGACCGGGGCCGTGACCACGCCGCGCAATGACATCGATACGATTGTCACCGAATATGGCGCTGCGCAGCTGATCGGCCTGAGCGGTGAGGATCGGGCCCGCGCCCTGATCAATATCGCCCACCCTGATCACCGCGCCGACCTGACAGCGCAGGCGCGCGCCGCCAACCTGATTGATTAGAAGCCCCCGGATGAACCGCAACACACCCCCCTCCACGGCTGGTTATGCCAGCGAAGCGCCAGACCTGCTGCAACGCTACGAGGCCTGGGATGCGGAATACGTCCACGCCGACGTGCTGGGCTGGTTTCCGGACAAGCCATCCGACATTCTCGACATTGGCGCTGGAACCGGGCGCGATGCGGCCTATTTCGCTGCGCGTGGGCATCGCGTCCTGGCCGTGGAACCTGTGGCCGAAATGCGCGAGGGGGCGATCAAACTGCATCCACAGCCCGAGATCGACTGGCTCGATGACCATTTGCCGAAACTGGAAAAGGTGGTCGCGCGCGGGCAGCAATTCGACATGGTGTCGATGAGTGCGGTGTGGATGCACCTGGATGAAGCCGAGCGCACGGCAGGCATTGCGGTTGTGGCCTCTTTGATGCGGCCAGGCGCGCGCCTGTTCATGTCCCTGCGCCATGGCATCGTGCCCAGGGGACGGCGCATGTTTGACGTCTCAGGCGCTGAAACGGCGACCCTCGCTGCGCGTCACGGCCTCAATTGTCTTCTGAACAAGCGTCGCCCGTCGATCCAACCAGCGAGCGAGACGCGCGCCTCCGCCTGGACGATACTGGTTTTCGAGATGACTTAATGTCTCTTTCATCTACTTGACTTCAATGGATAAATAGGAAAAGGAAGGAAATCTCATGGACCAGACACGTCGTAAACTCCTGGTGGGTAGTTCGCTCAGCCTACTCGGGCTGACGGTCAGCGGATGTGGCACCATCCTGCATCCAGAACGCAAGGGCCAGGTGAATGGCAAGATTGATCCGGGTATTGCCGCACTGGACGGCCTGGGCCTGCTCCTGTTCTTCATCCCTGGGATCATCGCCTTCGCGGTGGATTTCTCCAACGGCACGATCTACCTACCAGGCACCCAGACCTCTGCGACCGAAAATGACGAAATTCGGCAAGCCTCATTCGAGGGCCAACTGTCAGAGCCGAAGCTGGATCGCATCTGGCTAGAGACTTATGACGCCGAGAAACCGTTCGCGGCCGAGGACTTGCAGCGCCAAGTCATTCGTGACGTGCGCGATGTCGCAAACCTGGTCCGCGTCCACAATTCTCGTGCGT
>CBDUKI010000272.1:0-2714 GCA_965367765.1 uncultured Henriciella sp. | reverse complement strand
GCCCCGATGGCCCAGGTCGTCAGAAAGACCAGCACCCCGTCTGTCTTGGAGATATGCGCCTCGCTGGTCAGCAACAGGGTTGCCCCGAACATCGCCGCACCGATAAAGGCGGCCCGCCGCCCGATCAGCACGATCCCGCACCAGAAGCAGGCCATCGCCGCGAGCGCTGCACCCAGCCAGCTCGGCACCCGATAGGTCCAGATGTCCAGCTTGTCTTCGTCACCCAGCAACAGGGTCGAACCGGATTGCAGCCAGTGAATGCCGGCCGGCTTCTTGTTGCGGTATTCGTCCTGGTAACGAATGATCAGATAGTCGCCGGTTTCGATATATTGCTTGGAGGCCTGGGCGAAACGGCTTTCATCCCGGTCAAGCGCCGGTAAGTTGAACACGCCGGGCGCCGCTGCGGTGAATGTGATCAGAAACAGAACCAGATAGGCTTTCCAGCCGGTGGAAATGCGGTCAATCAGGGCCATGCCTGCCTCGCTATTGTCGCCAAGGTGTTGAACACAGCTAGTATGCGCCCTAGCCTGACTTGGAAAGCTGATTTGATGGGAAATTACATGGGCGTCTGGTTCAAGATTGATCTTTGGAAGCGGGTAATGCTGGGCTTGGTGCTGGGTCTCAGCGTCGGTCTGGGCCTGCGATACGGCATGGGTGCGGACGGGGCCAAGGCGGCGGCGACCTATTTCAAGCCATTTGGCGATGCCTTCATGAACCTGATCAAGATGCTGGTTGTGCCGCTGATCTTCACCACCCTGGTGGCGGGGGTTCTGGCCATGGGTGATCCCAAGAAACTGGGCAGCCTGGGTGGGCGGACCATTGCCATCTACATGATCACTACCTTGTTTGCGGTGACGATCGGCCTGATCATGGGCACATTATTCCAGCCCGGTGCAGGTTATGATCTGTCTGCGGTGTCTGCTGCAGATGTCGAGGCGACCAAGGCCCGGCTGGCGGCTGGCGGCGCGCTGGAATCAAGCACGGTGTTTGAGCAGATTGCCCGCACCCTGCTGGCCATTATCCCGTCGAACCCGGTCGCCGCCATGGCGCAGGGCGACGTGTTGGCGATAATCTTCTTTGCCATCCTTTTCGGCCTTGGCGTGATGATGGCAGGCGAGGCCGGTCGCCCGGTTGCCGTGTTCTTCGAAAGTGCGTCAGAGGCGGTGTTAAAATTGACGCTTCTGGTCATGGAAACCGCGCCATTCGGCGTCTTCGCCCTGATGGCCTGGGTCATGGCCGATCAGGGTCTGCAGGTGGTGATTGCCATGGGCTGGATGACGCTGGCGCTGTATGTCGCGTGCGCAGTGCATATCCTGGTCACGCACACGACCTTGTTACGAGTCTTCGCGCGCCTGCCACTGCTGCCCTTCTTCCGTGGCATCACTGACGCCCAGGCGGTGGCCTTCTCGACCTCCTCGTCAAATGCGACCCTGCCGATGACGATCAGTGTTGCTGAAACCAATCTCGGCATCAAGAAAACGGTGGCTGGGTCTGTCCTGCCGCTGGGTGCCACGATCAACATGGATGGCACGGCGCTCTACCAGGGTCTGATTGCCCTGTTTGCGGCCCAGGCGCTGGGCATTGATATCTCGCTCAGCATGTATCTCACCGTCGCGCTGATGGCGACCCTGGTGTCCATTGGCACGGCGGGCATCCCATCGGTCAGCCTGTTTCTAGCGACCACGACCCTGGGCGTGGTTGGGGCCACGCCGGATCAAATGGCACTGATCCTGACCCCGCTATTCGCCTTTGATCGCCTGCTCGACATGATGCGAACCGTAACCAACATCACGGGAGACCTTGCGGTGGCAACGGCTGTGGCGAAATGGGAAGGCGAGCTTGACGAAGAGACCTACCGCGCGGCGGATAACCTCTCTGCGCATGTTGATGATCGCGAGAAGCCAGCCTAGCGAGCGAGTGCCTGGCGGATGATCTCGCCAACCATGCGGGCCTCTGCAGCACGCGGTGAACCGGTTCGCCAGGCAATCCCGATCTGACGGCCGATCAGCGGCCTGTCAAAGGCGCGCAGGGCAACGTCTGCACCGGCGGCGACCCCGGCTTCGACGGCTAGTTTCGGGATCAATGAAATGCCCAGGCCCCCGGCCACCATATGGACCAGGGTCTGCAGGCTGGTCGCCGTCACATCTGTGCCCTTGCGCTTTGATGGCAGGCGGCAGACGGAAAGCGCGTGGTCGCGCAGGCAGTGGCCATCTTCCAGCAGCAGCACATCTTCTTCGGCAATATCGCTGGTGCTTAGCGTTGCCTTGCTTTCCAGCCGGTGACCCTTGGGGGCAACGAGCAGGAATTCATCATCACCCAGCACCATGGTCTCGATCCCTGACGCATCCCAGGGCAGGGCAATGATCGCGGCGTCGAGCTTGCGTGTCCGCAGCCCATCGAGCAGGCGATCGGTCTGGTCCTCGCGCAGGTAGAGTTTCAGGTCCGGGTGGTGCTGTCGCAGGGCCGACAGCGCGGCTGGCAGGAGATAGGGCGCAATGGTCGGGATCGCGCCAAGGCGGAATGGGCCGGACAGGGGCTCACCGGCCTGGCGTGCGGCGGCCACCAGGTCAGCGGTATCTGAAAGCACGGTGCGGGCGCGCTGGACAGCTTCAGTTCCCGCCCTTGTGAGTGAGGCCCCACGGGTCTCGCGCTCGACCAGCTGGACACCGAGCAGAGCCTCGATTTCCTTGATGGCAGACGACAAGGTGGGCTGT
>CBDUKI010000271.1:0-2721 GCA_965367765.1 uncultured Henriciella sp. | reverse complement strand
ACAGGCCTATCGCCAAATGACAGTTGCGAACAGGCCTGACCGTGGCCCAGCCCGCGCTTGATGACCGGATAGGCGCGTCCGGTGGCTGCCGCGAAGCTGGCCGCGATCACGGCCTCCTGGCCATAACGCCGGGCAATCTCGGCCCGCAGCGTATCAGCCTCCAGGTCACCGGCGATGCAGGCGCAGGCGAAATCATGGCCGAGCGCCAGATCACTTCCCGGCTCAGCCTGCCCGGTCGCACAGGCTTGCAGCGCGGCGCGGTCGACACCTGCCTCAATCGCCATATCGACCACCAGTTGCGCGCACGGGCCGCAATCGCCGTCCAGGGTCGAGGCCAGCACAGCCCCGGCCCAGACGTCACGCGCCGCACGTGGGCCGCGATACTGGCTCAGTTTTGGAAGGTGATTGAGCGCCAGAGCCGCCTTCACCGACGTATCAACGATGTCATGCATATAAGTGGCATCATAGTCATAGTGGCGCGCAAACCGTCCAATGGCGCGGTGCAGGAACCATTTCATCATGTCCCAGTTCTCCTGTCGTGAATGTTGTAAGCCGCCCACAGGGCCAGCCAGGCCGGGGCCTGAATGCCGAGCAGATTGACCAGCGCCACATGATCGAGCGCCATCTGGCGCATCGTGGCCCAGATCCACACGTGAAACAGCGCATGCAGGCACGGCCAGGCCGCCCCGATCACGCCCGCCGTGCGGTCCTGTTTCCAGCCCCCCCAGGCCAGGGCCGCGGCGCTGACGAGGAAGATCAGGGCAATATCGCGGACGAAATGGGCATTGTACGGCCCCATCATCGCCACGCCCGGCGTGATTGTGTACCAATGCAGGGGGGCCAGCCACATGTGTACGCCGATCCCCCCATACAGGGCCGCGACCAGGCTCAAGATCCATTTATTCATGCAAGTCTCCGCTGTTTCCAGTAGAGACGAGACAGGCTGGTCATCTGTGACAGGGCACGTGAACTTTTTCACGCGGCCCGCCAGAATCCCGATTTGCGCGCCAACCGGCTTGGTGTAACCAAAGCACATGCAACCGCTCACCACCCTGCCCTTCGAGACCGAAACCTGGCCACCCGTCCTGGCCCAGATCGCCCCACAAGCCTGGTGGCTGGCCATGCTGCTGGGCCTACTCGCCCTGGCCTATTTCTCCGGCTACCTGGCCAAGCGCCTAGTCCGGGCCATTGGACGGCGCATTCACACCAATGAAGACCAATTCCTAGGCTCGAGCTGGGATCTCGCCGCCCCGGTCGTGCAGTTGCTGGTCTTCCTGGCCGCCTTTACCGGCGGGGCTGGACAAGCCGGTTTCAATTTCGGCGAGCGCCTGATTGGCCTGTGGCCGCGTGCCCTGTTCGGCGTCGTCATCATCGCTGGCGCCGTGATGCTCGCCAGCTGGCTCAATCGCTCGCTGCGCAGCTATTCCCAACGCGCTCACGCGCAAAGCAAGTTTGATGATACGCTGATCAGCTTCAGCGCCTCGGTCATCCGCTATGTCATCCTCGGCATCGCCATTCTCATCGCCATGACGCAGTTCGGTTTCGCTCCCGGGTCGCTGATCGCGATTGTCGGCGCAGCGGGCCTGGCCATCGCGCTGGCCTTGCAGGATACGCTGAAAGCCGTGGCTGCCGGGTTCATGCTGGCGGCCTTCCGGCCATTTCGGGTCGGGGACTGGGTGCAAATCGGCGACCTGGAAGGCGAAGTGCTGAACATCACGCCGTTCGCCACCTCAATCAGCCAGGTCGATCACAAGACCGTCTTCCTGACCAATGACAAGGTCTGGGGCAATGCCATCCTCAATCATACCGGCATTGCGCGTCGCCGCCTCAACCTGTTCTTTGACGTCCATTACGATACCGACCTCGATCATGCGCTCGACGTGTTGAAGGCCGTGGCCAATGCGCATGAGCGGGTCGCCCACAAGTCCGACACCTGGGTCGGCGTGCACGCGCTCGGCGACTGGTCAATTTCGCTACGCCTGCGCGCCTGGGTGCCCAGCCGTGAATTTGTCCAGATCCGCTCGGATATCACCAAGGCGCTGAAGCAGGCCTTCGACCGCGAAGGCATCGAGATCCCCTATCCGCACCAGGTCGAATATATTCGCGAGGGCATCACGCTCAAACGCGCAGCGGGCGATGGCGCCCCGGCGTCTGATGAGGATGAGGACTAGTCCTTCCGTCCACTTGCAGGGATCGCACATGCCTCCACGCTTTGGCCGCAATTATGGAACATAACGTGTACATATTTCTCGACAGTCGAGGAAAATTATCCTACACGTACGATCAATGTTTCGCGCTTTAGTTGCATTTTTGATATTTCCCCTTGTGAGCCCCGGATTGGGCCATGCCGACCCATTGCCAGGGCCGATCCCGGCTGAAGTGATCAAAATCATTGATGGTGACACGATCAAGGTACGCGCCAGCATCTGGATAGACCAGTCGGTTATCGTTTCGGTGCGCCTGCGCGGGATTGATGCGCCGGAGCTGTTTCGCCCGAAGTGCCAGGCCGAACGCCAGCTTGCACGTAACGCCAAGGCCTCAGTCGCCGCCAGCAGCCCAGTCGGCTCCATCGTTACCTTGTCTGAAATCACACGCGACAAGTATGGCGGACGGGTCGTCGCCTCCGTCACCACGGCCAATGGCGAAACGCTGGCCGCGCGCCTGCTGGCCCAGGGCCAGGCGATCATGATCGGTAGCAAGAAGCCGTGGTGCCCGGTCTGA
>CBDUKI010000270.1:0-2741 GCA_965367765.1 uncultured Henriciella sp. | reverse complement strand
TGAACGTTGCCACAGGATTGAACGCCAGAGCGCCGCGGCGGGGCCATGATGAAACGACCCCGGCGCTGGGAGCGTGCGCTGGCGAGATCGCGGCTGGCCGACCCTGCCCGCACATAAAGAAACGCCCCCGGCAGCCATGTCGCAACCGAGGGCGTCAGATCTGGCCCGCCCTGCCCCGTGAGGCACAAGCGGCGGCGGGTGCGGCCCTTAAGCCATGGCGAAGCCCTGATGCTTGTTCAGGGCCTCGATCGCGCTGAGATATTCACGCTCAAGCTGGTCAACATAGTCAGCCGTGGACATACGCGAGCGGATGGCACCAATGCCCTGGCCACAGCCCCAGATATCCTTCCACGCCTTGGCTTCCTGGTTACCTCCGGAGCCAAAGTTCATCTTGCTCGGATCGCTCTCCGGCAGGTCGTTCGGGTTCAGACCGGCGCGCGCAATGGATGGTGCAAGATAATTGCCGTGCACGCCCGTGAACAGGTTGGAATAAACGATATCCTTGGCATCACATTCAACGATCATGTCCTTGTAGCCATCGACGGCATTGGCCTCGTGACATGGAATGAAGGCCGAGCCCATATAGGCCAGGTCTGCGCCCATGGCCTGGGCCGCCGCAATCGCACCACCATTGGCAATCGAGCCAGACAGGGCGAGCGGACCATCGAAGAATTCACGAATGTCCTGGATGAGTGCGAAGGGCGAGGTTGTCCCAGCATGGCCACCGGCGCCAGCGGCCACGGCAATCAGGCCGTCTGCGCCCTTTTCCAGCGCCTTGCGGGCGAAGATGGCATTGATCACATCATGCAGAACAATACCGCCATATGAATGGATCGCGTCATTGACCTCCTGGCGTGCGCCAAGCGAGGTGATGATCACCGGCACTTTGTATTTGACGCACATTTCCACATCATGATCGAGACGATTATTGGTCTTGTGAACGATCTGGTTGACCGCGAACGGGGCCGATTTTCGGTCCGGGTTCTTCTCATCCCATTCCGCCAGTTCTGTCGTGATCCGGTCGAGCCATTCGTCGAGAACCGGGCCTGGGCGCGCATTCAGTGCCGGGAAAGAGCCGATAACCCCAGCCTTGCACTGGGCGATCACCAGATCAGGGTTGGAGATGATGAACAGTGGTGAGCCAATCGCCGGTAGGCGCAGGTTCTGCAATACGGGGGGTAAGGCCATTTGAGGGACGTCCTGTTTTAAGTTTACGCTGTAACTTAAACTCAAAATCGGTTCGGGCAAGTCATTCCGTTGCGGGATAGGCGTCGATCTATCCCCCGGATAGGGGCCGTTAATTCCATGAAAAACGGCCGATCAGTCTATGATCAATCTATGAAGCACCACCGAAGAAGGACCGAAAAGGAACCGAAGAACAGCGGAAGCAGGCCCGAACTCGCCAGGCCAGATGGGGCCAGATTAGCCGGTTTTCGCTTTCATCAGGTCAAGCCAGGCGGCCTGGCGATGCAGCAGGCTGACCAGGTCATCAGGATCGCCCTCGGCGATCAACCGGTCGAGCCAGAGCGTCATCACCGCGCGCTGGCTATCAAGCCAATCACGAAGCGCCCGGTCGGACCGTTGAGAGAGCTGGCAGGACAATTGTCCGCCACCCGCCAGTTTGAGATGAGATTTTGCCATGTCTTGTCCTGTGCTTGTCAGGTCAGGATGCACCAGTTGAGAATGATTCTCAAATAAAATCTTTCTCATGTCACTTGTGTCAGATGTCTTTGCGCGCCCATTCCGTTAGGTAGGTCTTGACCACATGGCCCTGCCCACGGCATTTCACCCGGGAAGCCTGCCCGTGAATGGAAATGTATATGACCGATACCCTGCTCAGCCTGTCTGGAGACTTCGACCCGGCCAGTGAAGCCGACTGGCTGGACGCCGTCAGCAAGGCCCTGAAAGGCGGCGGCCTGGAACGGATCACCCGCCGGACCCGCGACGATATCGCCGTTCGCCCGCTCTACCGCGAGCCCGACCATGCCAGCGCCGACGGGGCCGCCGGGATGCCCGGACAGTCGCCATTCCTGCGCGGTGGCAAGACCGAGCCAGACCCTTACCTGCAATGGGACATTCGCCAGGGCTTCAATCACCCGTCGCCGGAAGTTACCAACCGTGAAATCCTGCGCGATCTGGAGCGCGGCGTCAGCTCGGTTGAGCTGGGCGTTGACTGCTCCGGCAAGACAGGCTGCGTCCTGACCGATCTTGATGCACTGACGACCGCCCTCAAGGGCGTACGCGGTGACCTTGCCACCATCGCGCTGGACCATCGCGGCGCCGGGTCCGGGGCCAGCGCCGCCGCCTTGCTCGCCCTGTGGGGTGAGAACCAGGCCGACCCGAGCACCCAGAAATTTGCTTTCAATATCGACGTGCTGGGCACGCTGATCCGCACTGGAAAAGTCGGCGGTGGGCTTGATGCCTCATTTGCCAAGGCGGCCGCCCTTGTCGCAGCCCTGAACCTGCGCTTTCCACTGTCGACCACTTTGCGAGCCGATGCCCGCCGGGTCCACGAAGCGGGCGGCAGCGAGGCCCAGGAACTGGGCGTCCTGATGGCCCATGGCGTGGATACGTTGCGGCGCCTCGAGGCGGCTGGGCTGGCCACCGCGCAAGCCTCTTCAGGCCTGCTATTCACTCTCAGCGTTGACGGCAATTATGGGCTTGGCATTGCCAAGCTGCGCGCCGGCCGGCGTCTGTGGGCACGCATTCGCGAAGCACTTGGCCTGCCTGCCGCCCCGATG
>CBDUKI010000269.1:0-2749 GCA_965367765.1 uncultured Henriciella sp. | reverse complement strand
TGCTGGGCGCCAGGCCATCGGCCACCAGTTCATCCTTCACGAACCGCTGATTGGTCTCCGCGGCAAAAGCGGTCACCGAGGCGGTCTGGCTCTGGTAATCGGCCTTGAGGCCGGACAAGCGGCGATTGTAACGCCCTAATTGGGTGTCAGTCAGGCTGGTCTCAAAATCTCCGAACAGGGCCTGGAACGTGTCCTTCTCCAGCTTCACATAGACCGGGTATCGGCTTTCGGCATCATTGTACTGCCACGTGCGGTCGCCATAGAGCGTGTAATAGGCATTCGGATCGAGTCGGTCGAACAGCTCACCGTCCTCGACGCCGCGTCGCTTGGCCGTGTCAACAGCCAGGGTCAGCAACCAGTCACCCTTGACCACGCCCTTGGCGAAAAACGCCAAGCGGCCATCGCGCATGACCTCGTCCAGGTCGCGGCCGTCCTCGCCATCAAGATTGGACAGCATGCCCTTAGCCTCGGCAAGGCCAACCAGAACCCATTTGCGCTGCTCGGGTTGCAGCCAGACCTCGACCTCTTCTGTTCGCCCGTCATTGAGCGGCACATGCAGGCGCACACGTCCTGCCTGAAGGGTCGGCTCCAATTCAACATAGGCAATCCCGCCGCGATCAACCCGGGTGCTGGTGGTCGAGCTATAGGCCGATGCAACCGGCGCGCTGTATTCCATCTCTGCGGCCTGAGCGAGCCGATACGGCTCGTCCACATCAATTGCCACCAGGCGCCCCGCATGGACGCCATGTCCAGCTGCATTTTCAAGCCGGATCGCGATGATCGGGCGGGTACGTCCGTCTGCGATCGCCAGTGACTGGTCGGCGACCAAGGTCGCACGATCTACTTCATCCACAAACCAGATGCTGCGTGTTTCACGTGCAACCAGCTGGTCGTTCTGGTCAAACAGCGCCGCCGTAAAGACATTCTCACCGCGCTGGATATCGACACCGCTCCAGCGTGACAGGGCCAGGGTCTGATCGCTGGAGCGCTCGGTCCCCTTGAAGTTGAGCCCGGACACGAGATGCCCGTTCAGCGACATTTTCACCCGCTGCTGAGGACCATGCAGGAAGGCAAGGCTGACCGAACGACCTTCGGGGGTCTCGCCAATTTCCGGGCTGATCCAGCGCGGTGTTGCATCACCCTGAACGTCGAGCCAGGCTTGGTCGAAACGGATCGGTGCGGCTGATACTGGCTGCGTGTCTGCAGGTGCGTCCGGGGCCAGGCCAACCGGTCTGAGGTAGAAATTTGCCCGCCAGATCATACCGCCCTGTGCATCGACAAATTTCGATATGGCGCTGCCAGCATAGCGCGAATTCTCCTCGCAGATGACCGGCTCATAGCCATTCGGTAGGGTGGCCTCATCCACCTGGACCACGTGGCTACCTGGCGTAACCCCTTCGAAATGGAACAGGCCATCTTCATCAGTCACTGTATATCGGCCAGTTTCCATATACAGGCGCACACCCGGAACACCGAGCCCATTCTCAATGGTGCGCGCCCAATCATCCTCGGGTCGGCAGGCCGCTTCGGCGACGCGCCCGACAATAGTCAACCGGGAGCGTAGCATGTCGTCTTCCAGCTCGATCGTAGCTTCGGCGGCATTGGATAGTGGTTCGCCATTGGCATTCAGCGCCACAGCCGTGTTGACCATTTCGCCCTCGCGCGCGCCGGGTCCGATGGAAACCATGTAGCTAATGCGTTCGATATCATCCGGCAGGACAAGAAGGTCAGCAAAACTCAGCGTGCGGCCATCGCTGGCAATGGCGGGGTCTGGCATAGGCGCACCATTGCGCCGGGCCGTTCCCTGCACATAGCGCACGCCACGTGGCAGCCTGTCCTGCAACAGGAATGGGGCAGGGACCGTGCCGGCATTCTCCAGCTCCACCGAATAGCCCAACATGTCACCGATTGCCGCGCGCTCCTCGGACGCTTCCTTGCGGGCAATAATGTCGCCATTGGGGTCCAGCGGCACATCCATGTTCAACGGGCCAGAAGCCGAGACCGTGAATGCCGGGCCATAAGAACCCGGGATGATCTCAAAAGGCGCATTCGCCAGCGAGGTAAACTCACTGGCAACGCGAACCGATGGGAAGATATACTGAGCCGGAGCCCCGACAATCAGCCGGTAGTCCCCCGGCGGCATCAGGGGAAAGAGGAATTCTCCATCATCCAGCTCATAGGTTCGCCCGGAACTGTCACTGACCTCCTCTCCTGTGGTTACACTCGCCGGATAGGCCGACACCCCGTCACTACCATAAACCGTGGCCGGTGTTCCGGAACCTGCATCCACAATCGTGACTGTAACTCCGTTCAGCAATTCGCCGAATAAAACAGCATCGCTGGCCACGACGGTGGCAGCATCGGGCGAGCTGGCATCAGGATTCTGGCGGACGCCGAGAACAATCTCGATATCGCCCCGCCTTGCAAGCAGTTCCCAAAAGTTCTCCGCGTTGACCGCGAACAACGCTCCTGGCAATTGATCCGCCGTCGCGTAACCATGGTCGATCAGGTAGTCACACAACCGCGACAAAGCATCAAGGGGGATGTATTTCGCCTCATTCTTCAACAGCGAGGCGACTTGATGGCGGTCGAGTCCGGTGTGTTCGACAATCGATTTGATGGTACCGGGACGCTTACGGCGGTCCGGCGTATGTCCAAGCAGTTCCGCCAAGCGGAAGGCATATCTCATTGGAATCTGTTGAAAGTTCGAGGATAGACGAGAAAAAGAGAACCAATTGTATCAAGTAGT
>CBDUKI010000268.1:0-2769 GCA_965367765.1 uncultured Henriciella sp. | reverse complement strand
CCTTCGCCCAGGCTTGGCAACTACGGCGAACTTTATCACCCCTGAATTGGCTGCGATCCTTGATCAGGCTTTCCAGTTCGAGTTCGACCATTTTGGCTATCAACGCCTGGGTGATCAGGCGACGTCCCCTATCGAAAGGTCTACACAGGCATGACCCGCACCCGAACCTTCATCGCAGGCCATCGCGGCATGGTTGGCTCGGCGCTGGTGCGACAGCTGGAAGCACGGGGCGATGCTGAGCTCATCACACGGACACGCGCTGAGCTGGACCTGACGAGCCAGGCTGAGGTCTCGGCCTTCTTCGAGAAGGAAGCCATAGACCAAGTCTACCTCGCCGCGGCCAAGGTCGGCGGCATCCATGCCAATAATACCTACCCTGCGGACTTCATATACGAGAACCTGATGATCGAGGCGAATATCATACACGCCGCGCACAAGACCGACGTCAACAAGCTGCTTTTCCTCGGCTCATCCTGCATCTACCCCAAGCTGGCCGACCAGCCGATGCGCGAAGACGCCCTGCTAACCGGCGTCCTGGAACCGACAAACGAGCCTTATGCCATCGCGAAGATTGCCGGCATCAAGCTGTGCGAGAGCTATAATCGCCAATATGGGCGGGATTATCGCAGTGTCATGCCGACCAATCTCTACGGCCCGAACGATAATTTCCATCCTGAGAACAGCCATGTCATCCCGGCGCTCCTGCGCCGCGTTCACGAAGCCAAACTGGCAGGTGCCAGAGCGGTCGTGATCTGGGGCAGCGGCACGCCCATGCGCGAATTCCTGCATGTTGATGACATGGCCAAGGCCAGCGTGCATGTCATGAAACTCGACGCAAAAACCTATCAGAGCTGTACCGAGCCGACGCTCTCTCACATCAATGTCGGGACCGGGCAGGACTGCACCATTCGCGAGCTTGCCGAAACCATTGTCCGCGTCGTCGGGTTCGAGGGCGACCTGGTCTTCGATACGTCAAAACCGGATGGGACACCGCGCAAGCTGATGGATGTATCACGCCTTGAGGCACTGGGCTGGCTTGCAAGTATTTCCTTGGAAGAAGGCCTGAAGGACGCCTATAACTGGTTTCTGGCCAATAGCGAAAGCGCCCGCAAATAGAGCTTTCGACACGCCATGGGCATGTGGAGCGACGATAAAGTTGAGTAATGACGTGCAGACCACCGTGCCGCGCAAGCGCTTTGCCAAATGTATCGTGCATATTGGCACCGAGAAGACCGGCTCGACGGCCATCCAGGAGCACCTGAAGCACAATCGCGACGGGCTGCTGGAAGCCGGTGTCCTGTACCCGGCCTCTGCCGGACGGGTCTACGCGTCGCAAATCGAATTTGTCGGTGCGATCCATAATCAGCCCTGGGTACAGGATATTGGTCAGGCCCTCGGCATTGAGGATGAGCAAGGCCAGGCGGCCTTTCGCCAGCGTCTTTCTACCGAGCTGGAAAAGGAATTCGAAAAGCATCCAGAGGCGCATACACTGCTGATCTCGTCAGAGCATTTCCAGAGCCGTCTGCACGGACCAGTGATGATTGGAAAGCTCAAGGCATTACTCGACCCATGGGTCGAGACATTCGAGATCATTGTGTATTTCAGGCGCCAGGATCAAGTATCGCTGGCGCTGGAAGCCACACGCCTGAAGTCCACCATTCAGCTCAAGGCCATCCAGCCGCTGAATACATTCCGGACAATGCCGCGCTATTTCGCCTATGACACGATCCATGAGAACTGGGAAACCGTGTTCGGCAAAGCGGCGATGAAGGCGCGCCTCTACCAGCCGAAGGCCTGGCCGGACGAGGATATTGTACAGGATTTCTGCGCGGCTTGCGGCTTGCCCTCACCGACGGCGCGCGCGCACCGTCCCAATCGGTCACTCAATCGCAAGGGCTTTCATTTCCTGCATGCCCTGAACCGGGTCTACCCTGCCGAAAACGGCTATGGTCAGGACCCGCGCCGCGCCGCGCTCGTCAAGCTGATCGCACAACAATATGCCGGCCATTACTACCCGATTGGGCGCGCCGAGGCAGAGACAAAATACGCCATGTTTGCCGAGACCAATGAGCGCCTGCGCCAGATGGCATTTCCCGATCACCCGGCCCCGCTCTTTGACGAGGATTTTTCCTATTATCCAGAAACGGCAGAACCCATAGAGCCAAGCTATGATGACGCTGTAGAGATCGCCACTTTCCTGTGGAACACCCAGATCGACGCGCTGCCACAGCCAAGGCTTCGTGACCAGCTCAAACGACTGTTCCGGAAATAGACGATGAGCAATGATCCCCTGGTCTCGATTGTCATGCCATCTTACAATCAGGCCGAGTTTATCGGGCGCTCCATCGACAATGTCTTCGCACAGAGCCACCGCCCGCTGGAGCTGATTGTCTGTGATGGCGGCTCCAATGATGGGTCTCAGGACATCCTGGCTGAGAAGGCCGCCCGCTATCCCACCCTTCGGTGGACATCAGAGCCAGACAATGGCCCGGCTTCGGCCATCAACAAGGCCCTCAGCCAGGTGCGTGGCACGATCATCGGCTGGCTGAATTCCGACGATCTTTACACCGAAGGTGCCATCGCGCGCGCGGTCGCCTGCTTCTCTGAACATCAAGGAACTTTGCTCTGCTATGGTGAAGCCCAGCACATCGACGCCGAGGATGCGGTCATTGAGACCTATCCGACGCGTCCACCTGAAGCTGGTCTGGACGGCTTCCGAAATGGCTGTTTCATCTGCCAGCCGCAGTGCTTTTGGACCTGATTGCTCCT
>CBDUKI010000267.1:0-2799 GCA_965367765.1 uncultured Henriciella sp. | reverse complement strand
GGTCGCTTACCGGCCGCCTATCTCCTGGTCGGGCTGGCCTACTACCCATTCATCTTCGGGGTCTGGCTGCGGCAGAAGCGGCGTCAGCCGCTGATCGCTTTACAACCGCGGCCCTATGCCCGAATCATCGCCGGTTTCCAGATGGGATTGGTGGGGATGGCACTCCTACCCATCCTTCATCCGACATTCACCGTCGTTGCCGCTTATATTTTTATGACGCCGCTGCTGGTGGGTTTTTTGCGAGACTGGCTGGTGGTCTCATGTCGGGTGGCAATCGATGACAATCAGCAAACCGCCGTGGAACGCCGGGTCGGTGTCTTGTGGATGAGGCGTATGCCCGTGGTGCTGCGCTTAACTATCCTCGTTTGTGGTGCCGCCACACTGGCTGAAGGTGGCGTTTACCCAGTCCATCCGGCCTGGCATCTGGGTTTAAGCATTGGCTGCCTGTTTATCGGACTGGCCCTGATGGGGCGCAGTGCCGCACTTTTTCTAACGCTGTTGCTCGCCAGCAAGCTGTCGCCATTCGGGATGTCAATACCCACCGTGATTCTATTTGGCGCCACCGCCACTCTGATGCTGACCGGCACCGGCGCCTGGTCGCTCTGGGCCCCGGAAGAAAGGCTCCTCTATCGGCGTAACGGCAAGACGGTGACAGCTTGCAGCGAGACCCAATGACCATTCCCCGCCAATCACCGAATGCGGATTCAAGCCAATCGTCAGCCGTCAGGCGCGGAATACGGAAAAGTTGGCGCTGGCTGTTGTTGATCTTCAGTCTGGCACTGGCCTGGCACGCCTTGAGGGGGGTGGCATGGGCCGAGGCATGGGGACTGCTGGTCGGGCTCGGCCCTTGGGCCATTCTGAGCATTCTGGTCATCAACCTACTTATGCTGCCCGTGATGACCACTCGACTGTGGCTGCTTCTGAGGACCCTGGGCCGTCCAGTCGGGTTGCTGCCTGTCTGTGCCTATCGCTGTGCGGCCAACGCCGTCAGCTATCTCACCCCTGGCCCGCATTTCGGCGGCGAACCGCTATTGGTTTACCTGCTGCACAACCGGCACGAGATCCCTCTGACCGCTGCGACGACAGTGGTGGCCCTGGACCGACTACTTGAGCTTACAGCCAGCCTGGTTGTCCTCACCCTCTGCCTCATCGCGATTGCCTTGGCCGGGGGCGGCCCCTTTGCCGGGAGCCACGAGGTCGGCATAGTCATTGCCATAATGGTGGTTTTTGCCGCCCTCCTGGCAGCTCTCTTTACCGGCGGGAGACCGCTTGCACGACTCGTTGCACTGGGTGGAATTTTTGGCAGAATCGGGCCATGGCTGGAAGCCGTCAACCAAGGCGAGGCAATGGCGGAAGCCCTTTTTCAGCAGCATCGCCGCCAATTCTTTTTGGCCAACCTGCTCTCCTTGGGGCACTGGCTCGGGGTCTTCGCCGAATTTTGGCTGATGGCCTTCTTGCTTGGCTTTCCTTTGTCGTTTGGGCACTTGACCGCGATAGTGGTCGTCGCCCGCCTTGCCTTTCTGACACCTTTACCGGCGGGTATCGGTGTTTTGGAATCTGCGCTGCCCTGGTTGACTGCAACCCTTGACCAGGGGAGTGCCTTTGGCCTCAGCCTCTGCCTGATCATCCGGTTTCGCGACGTGCTATTCAGCCTGGCCGGTTTGCTTCTGACGTTGAATTATTTGACTTGTCGGGGAAAGGCCGATATCATCAATCGCAAGTCAAGGTGACAGCAGGCCAAATGATCGCTTAAAGACTCACATGAAGGTGGTGTAACACGTGTGTTGCAATCCAGCCGGTCCGAATTTTGCGCCGCCATCAGGGGATATGCATGAATAAGCGACTACCGCACGACACTTCGCTCCGCTGTGGACTGAACACCCCGGCAACCATCGGAGGCGGCACCCCCGGTTGCCATTCGGAACAATGGTTCGCCCAGTGGCCGCTCCAAGCCGAGGACTTCCTGGATCGTCATCATCGACCGCTGGTCACTGTTTCCTACGCCCAGAGCGTGGATGGCAGCATCGCCACCCGGAACCGTGAACAGCTCCTGTTGAGCGGCCGGCAATCCATGGTCATGACCCACCGCATCCGCGCCGCCTGCGACGCCATTGTCATCGGAATCAACACCTTGCTTGTCGATGACCCCCAGCTCACGGTTCGTCTCGCGGAAGGGACCAGCCCCCAGCCTATCGTTCTTGACAGCAATCTGCGCATTCCCTTGCATGCCCGACTCCTTGACCGCACCGACCACCGGTGTTGGCTGGCTTGTACCGGCAATAAAGATCCTGGTCACGTCGGCGCGATCGAGGGCCGGGGGGCTGAGATCATCCGCTGCCACCGTGACCGCCAGGACAGGGTTGATCTGCCCAACCTCTTGCATCTCCTGGCCGAGAGAGGGATCAGGAGCGTCATGGTGGAGGGTGGCGGCCAGGTGATCACGAGCTTCATTAAGGCGCGTCTGGTTGATCAGATGATCATCACCATTGCCCCCCGCCTGGTGGGAGGCTTGCCGGTGCTGGATCGGCCCGCGGCGGATAACGGTTCTTTTTTGCATTTAAGTTCAGTGACTTACCAATCCTGCGGCCCGGATATCATTCTATGGGCCCAACCGCAATGGCAGGATCTGTGATGCAGCATCGGCTAGCGTTTGTGGAGCCGGGACGGGTCGTCGTGAAGATCGGACCGGTTACTCGACCAGCTGCCGATCAGGTCCTGGTCCGGACTCGCTGTTCGGCTATCAGCCCGGGGACGGAGATGCTGGTCTACCGAGGCCAGTGGCCACCGGGAGTCGCCGTG
>CBDUKI010000266.1:0-2804 GCA_965367765.1 uncultured Henriciella sp. | reverse complement strand
AGTCGAGCCTGTCAGCGCGTTCCAGGTGCGTCATGGGTTTGATGCCGCTTCCTCTTCATCTTCGCCGGATTTTTCCCTGCCGAAGATCGCGCCGAGCGCGCCTTCAACAGCACGGTCCTTCAACTCGTCTTCGATCGAGCGAGGCGGTTCAGCCGGGGCTGGTTCTGTGGCGGTTTCCTCGGTTGGAGCAGGCTGGGCCGGCGTCGTTGTGCTAGGTGTGTTGCCCCCGACAATGCCGCCGACAATATTACCGAGATCGCCGCCAATGCTATCGGCAATATCTTCGCCGATCTGGCCAGTGGCGCGCCGGGCGAGGACCTGCGCGACATAGGCGGCATCCAGCTCATACTTGATCGCGGACCAGTTGCCATGAATGCGAACCGGGATGGGCACGCCATTGAGCTGCAAGGCCGACGCCTGGCCCTGAGCGGCCTTGTCGAAAGCCGGGACGAGGCGGATGTCGATGGAGCGGTTGCCAATATCAATGGCACCCGAGCCGGTGACCTGAACCACCGGATTATCGAGATTGAGATTGGTCACGCTGGCAACGCCATTGGTAAAGCTCAGCCCGGCGACGAGGCTGGAGAAATCTGTCTCTGCGTCGGGTGATATGGCATCGCGGAAGCCGGCCAGGGTCAGGTTGCCACCCGTCAGAACGCCTTGCAGATTTTCGGCGCTGCGCACCATCTTGGCGAGGTTCAACCCTTGGAGGATGCCATTGGTGACGTCGGATTCGACATTGCCATTGAGGCCGGAAACCAGCGACTTGATTGAATTGCCGCTTGAGGTCAGGTCGACATGAACCGCACCAATGCCGTTGAGATTCTTGAACCCGGTCAGGCTCGACAGCATCTCCTGGGCGACGACGCTGTCTGCCAGGGCTTCGATGGACAGGCTGGGCGTGCTGCGTGAGGCGTCCAGCACCAGATCACCCGACCAGTTGCCTTTGAAGGCGCGAAAGCCCGGCTTGTCATCATCCTGGCGGAAGATGGCCGACAGGCGTCCATCATCAAGACGGGTCTTGAGCAGGGCGTCTTCGAGTGTGACCTGGTTGACGATGACCTTGCTGGCCCGAATGTCGAGCGTGGCGTCGACGGCGCGCAGGCCCTCCAGCGCCAGCGGATCATCATTCCAGTCCTGGTTGAGATTGGCCGTCTTGTCTGCCGGGTCGGCACCCGCGCCAAGGAACGGCGTCAGGTCGAGCGTCTGCATATCGAGATCGGCGAGGACGCGCGGGCGCGCCCCTGCCAGGTCAGCCCCGACAGAACCTGTGGCACGCATGTCATCGAGCGCCAGTGTGGCATTGCTCAATGAGACGGTTTTCAAATTGCCTGTGACATTGCCGTCTACAGAGAGCGATTGCATGGACTGGCCAGCGGGCAGGTCAACATTGAAGGCCCCGAGCACGGCGCGCGGATCGCTGCTGCGGGTTGACAGGTTGCCGTCAAACTGACCGCCATCCGCAAGCGAGATGGTGCCGGTATAATCGGTGTCGAGGGCCGCGCTGCGCTGTTTGAAGCGGATATTGGACAGGACAGGTGTTGAGAGCGGGCCACTGACATCGGCAGCGAAGTCGAGCTTGCCGAGCATGGCGGCCAGGGCGATCTGCGGATTGTCCGCTGTCATCAGGCGGTCGATCCGGTCAGCGCTGACATCAATCGCGCCGGACAGGCCAGGGGTGGCACCGTCCATGCTCAACGTGCCTTGATAATCGAGGTTGAGGCCGGTGGCTTCGATCTTCAGGGTGCTGAAATCGAGTTGCGGCGTGGTGGCCGGGCCGGAGACCTGGCCGCGGGCGGTCAGGGATTTCAGCTCGCCCGGCTTGAATGGCAGGTCGGTCGGCACAAGTTGCAGCACCGCGCCAATCGTGTCGCTGTCCACGTCGAAGGCGCCTTCGATCAGCGGGGTTTCGCCGAGGGTCAGCGCGCCATCATAAGCAACGCGGCCATAGTCTGTGTTCAGTTCGACATCGATGGTGGACGGCTGCAGGTCGCCTAGTGACTTGAAGCTGGAGAGCTTGATCTTGTAGTCAAAGGCCTGGCCATTGAACCGGCCCGCCCCTTGTGAGGTGAACGGGGCATCAAGACTGGTCAGGCGGGCCTGGCCGGAAAATTCGGTCAGGGCGTATTGCGACTTGGCCTGGCGGTCATTGTAGTAAATGGACGTATTGGTCAGGCGCAGACTGTCGATGCCGCCATTGAACTCCGAATCGCTGTCAGAAGAGGTGCCGAACTGCCAGTTGCTGCTTCCATTGGCCTCTTTCTCAAGCCGGATAGTGGCATCCTTCAGCGTGATTTCGCCAATCTCGACACGGCCGGTAAGCAGCGGCAACAGCTTGACCTTGCCGCGGATTTCGCCCGCCTCGATCATGTTCTCGCCTGGAAAGTCAGGCGAGTTGGCGATTTTCAGCCCGCCAATGCGCGCCGAAATCGACGGGAAGACTGACAGTCGGGCCTCGCCCTCCAGGGAAACGTCACGCTCAAGCGCTGTCGTGGCAGCTTTCTCTATCTGCTCGCGATACACCGAGGCCGGGATGAACCGAGGCACAATTACGATGGCCGCAACTAGGATGGCAAGGATGGCGGCGATGATGGCTGAAAGGCGTTTCATTGGGGGTCCGAAGGGCTGAAAGGGCGTTTTATGCCGTCTTATGTGTAACTCGTGTCAAAGTCATGGCAGTTCATGCTTGACCCGCTGATTTGGCCCGTCTAGTAGAGCGCTTCACTGTTAAATCAGTGATCGGAAATGCGCGGGTGTAGCTCAGTTGGTTAGAGTGCCGGCCTGTCACGCCGGAGGTCGCGGGT
>CBDUKI010000265.1:0-2979 GCA_965367765.1 uncultured Henriciella sp. | reverse complement strand
ATAAGATGCCGGAGGCGTCTTGGTAATGAAACTGAATGAACGGTCTGCATAAACGGTGATCGTCGTCGGGATCGGCGCGCCTTCGGCCAGGCGTTTGCCAAGGCCGACCGCGCGGGCATTCGACGGGCCGGTGACCAGCGTATCAAATGTCATGGTCTGGATGCAGGTCGCACCCGTGGTGGCAACTGGTTGGGCCTTGGCCTCTTCGGTCTTGACCGGCGCCGCCCAGGGATTGGCAACCACGTCGCGAATGTCGGCGCGAATACGCGACCACAATTCAAATTTCAGGCGACGTGCCTTGGGATCGGTGTGGCGCCAGGCCTGTTGCAGCAGGTGCGCATATTCCGTCGTGATCCGGTCGAGCGTCAGCTGGTCGCGCGCGGCGATCAGAATCGCATTGTCGACTTCGGCGACAAAGCGGATCGGCGCCAGCCAGTTGGCGAAATTTTCGGTTGATACATCGTTCTTGATTGTTGTGAGCGCCTGCTCCCAGAGAATGCGCGCACCCGGAACATCTTTGTGCTCCTTCTCAGTGCGGCCTTCTGCCGTCTCTTTGTTGCGCCCAAACCCCGTCACGTGCCCCATAAGATGACCCTTCTTTTTCTTGCTTCTATGCATCTTTATGACCCTCGGAAGAGACACACGCTCCCTGTTCAGATCCCTTGCGAGACCTGCCCCAAATATACGCTGTTAACAGAGAACACTTCCGTTGGTGAGGTCAGTTAACCAGACCGGGTTTTGGCTTGCAACAACAGAAATTTTGATCTGTGGGCAGATGGCTCCTTGACTCGGAATTAGGCCTTGAAGAATCAGCCGATTTTTCTGCAGAAAAAAATGCCATGCCCCGAAATCTCCAATTGTGACGGGGGTTTGGGGTTTGTTCTGTCAAGAGCGAGGCAGTGGGAAACCTGTGAAATTATTGTGCTTTTGGCATAGTGGATGTCAGCAGTTATGCGCGCACAAGAAAGCCCGCATGGCGGAGCCAGCGGGCTATGCAATTTTGTCTGTATGGAGACGGTCTGTCGTCTAGCCCATCGCCTTGATGCGAGAAGACAGGCGAGACACTTTACGGGCCGAAGCATTCTTGTGAATGACGCCCTTGTGTGCGGCCCGCATGATTTCCGGCTGGGCGTTTTTCAGAGCCTCAGCCGCAGCGGCCTTGTCACCTGATTCAATTGCTTCTTCGACCTTGCGGACGTATGTGCGCATGCGCGAGCGGCGGGCCGTGTTGACGGCCGTGCGGGTCGCGATCTTGCGCACCATCTTCTTGGCTGAGCGTGTATTCGCCATTAAAAACTCCTGATCGCCCTGTGTGGCGGAAAGCGCGGGTGTACATAAACGGGCCGGGCGCGTCAACCGCCCTGAACTGCGTCATGTGAAGAATCTTCGCGCGCCTGACTACTGGTTCTTGAAATGCGGTTGGCGCTTGTCGACAAAGGCCTCCATGCCTTCTTTCTGGTCTTCAGTCGCGAACAGTGAATGGAACAGGCGGCGCTCGAAAATCACGCCCTGGCTGAGCGTGGTTTCGTAGGCGGTATTGACCATTTCCTTGGTCATCATGGCGGCTGCGCGCGGCATTGAGGCGATCTTGCGGGCCACGGCCTTGGCTTCTTCGACCAGGTCATCCACTGGCACGACGCGCGAGACCAGGCCGCAGCGTTCAGCTTCTTCGGCATCCATCATGCGCCCGGTCAGGCACATTTCCATGGCCTTGGACTTACCGGCAAAGCGGGTCAGGCGCTGTGTGCCACCGGCACCGGGGGAGACGCCAATGGTGATTTCCGGCTGGCCGAACTTGGCTTTCTCGCCGGCCAGGATGAAGTCACACATCATCGCCAGCTCGCAGCCACCGCCCAGGGCATAGCCGTTGACCGCCGCGATCAGTGGCTTGCGGGTGCGCGCGGCGCGCTCCCAATTGCGGGTAATGAAGTCACTATAATAGGCATCCATATAGGACTGTTCGCGCATTTCCTTGATATCGGCACCGGCGGCAAACGCCTTGGTCGATCCGGTAATGACGATGCAGCCGATTTCGTCATTGGCTTCGAACCGGTCCAGCGCGGCTGTCAACTCGTCCATCAGCTGGTTGTTGAACGCGTTCAGCGCTTCAGGTCGGTTCAGCGTGATGAGGGCGACAGGGCCATCAACCTCTGTCAGCAATGTTTCATAGGCCATTGGGTTTTCTTCTAATCCTAGCTTGCCATGCGCGATCTTTGCCGCGACTGTTTGCAGTGTGCATAGGATATTCAGTCGCGCGCGTCGATAGGGAGCTACTCATGGGCAACACTCGCAGATATGGGCAAATGGGCTGGCTTGTTGCGGCTGGGCTGAGTTTCGGGTGGCTGGCGGCATGTGAATCCCGACCTGCTGAAACGGTTGAAACCGCCGCGCTTGAAGCCGTGTCCGCGCCGGTCGAGACCGCCGTGATTGAGCCGGGGCCGGGCGATCGTATGCCATCCGGGCGAGACATTGGCGTGCGCTCTGCCGTGGTGGCACCGACGGCGGCGGCAGCAACGGCTCACCCACTGGCAACACAGGTGGCACTGGACGTGATGAAAGATGGCGGCAGCGCCGTAGACGCGGCGATTGCGGCCAATGCCATGCTTGGCCTGGTCGAGCCGACGGGAAATGGCATTGGCGGCGACCTGTTCGCCATGGTCTGGGACCCGAAGACACATAAGCTCTACGGCTATAATGGCTCGGGCCGCTCACCCATGGGCGCGAGCCTTGCCGATATGCAGGCCAAGGCCGACGCTTTCATGGATGGCGCGGAAATCCCGCCCTTTGGCAGTGCGCCGGTGACCGTCCCCGGCACGGTCGATGGCTGGTATGCCCTGCACAGCCTGTTCGGGCGCCGCGACATGAAGGAAAACCTGCGCCCGGCGATTGAATATGCCCGCAATGGCGCGCCGATCCCGGAAGTGATTGCCTATTATTGGGGATTTGGTCCGAAACGGTTCGAACCGGCTTTCGAAAGCG
>CBDUKI010000264.1:0-2980 GCA_965367765.1 uncultured Henriciella sp. | reverse complement strand
CAAGCTTCGGCACTGAGCCGGATGCCCCGAAGTTCGAGCCCTCGAACACCCCGGTCTACACCGATGCCGCCCCAACCGAACCAGCGGCACTGGCCCCTGAAGCAGAGGCCCCGCAAAGTTTCAGCCTGAGCGGGATCGGCGCCGGCTTCGGCCTTGGTGCCCTGAAATCAACGACCGAAGCGTCAGGCGTGCCGGAAGCCACGCCCGTGGCTGAAGAAGACAAGGTCGTCATTGATGCGACGAACGACATGCCATACACGGCGCCAGAACCGACCCCCGAGGAAGCCTCTGCCCTGCCGGATGTGGCCGACCTGGAACCCATGGCCACAGAACCGGCCGCCGAGCCTGCCGTGACCTCTGAGCCGGAAGCCAGTGAAGACGCTGAGGACAGCGCGACACTGAAGCCACGCACACGCTTCAATCCCTGGAGCTAGGACCGCGCGGCCAGATTGCCAGATTCTGATGCAGAAGTCGGCGCAATGCGTTGCGGTATCGCCACAGATTTGAGCAAATGCCGCCCCGTCAATGTAATTGTGAATGCGAAGCATTGCCGTGTCACATGCCATCTCTATGACCTGCTCGCAGGAGCCTTCGGCGAGGGGGTTCCGGCAACTGGCACAAGGTGACCCGCTCCATGGCTCTCAAATCTACCCTGAAACTCTCCGTCGCTGCCCTCGTGGCGGCTGGCTCAATGGCTGCCCTTCCTGCCCTTGCGCAGGACGCTGACAGCGAAACCGATACGCGCCGACTTCCATCGGTGACCACGACCGCACAGCGCGTCGAGCAAAACGCCCAGGATGTCCCGGTCTCGATCACCACGATTTCCGACGAGAAGCTCGACAACCTGAAAGCTGGCGGGGCGGACATTCGCTTTCTGTCGGCACGCGCGCCCAGCGTCATCGCCGAAAGCTCATTTGGACGCGCCTTCCCACGCTTCTATATTCGCGGCATCGGCAACACCGATTTTGACCTGAATGCCAGCCAGCCCGTATCGCTGGTTTATGATGATGTCCCTTACGAAAACCCGATCCTGAAAGGCTATCCGGTGTTCGACCTCGAGGCCGTCGAGGTCTTGCGTGGCCCGCAAGGAACGCTGTTTGGCCGCAACACGCCGGGCGGCATCATCAAGTTTGACAGCGTCAAGCCAGGCGAGACTTCAAATGGCTATGTCAAAGCGTCACTCGGCTCTTACAACACGACGGAAATCGAAGGGGCCTATGGCGACCGGCTCGGCGAGGCGGACGCCATGGCGTTCCGCATCTCTGGCCTCTACCAGCAGCGCGATGCCTTCGTGGACAATGCCTTCACCGGCGAGAATGATCGTTTTGAAGGCTTCGAGGAATGGGCCGTGCGCGGCCAGCTCCTGCTGAACCTGTTGGAGACCACCGACGTCCTGCTGAATGTTCATGGCCGCTCCAACACCAGCGATGCCCGTTTGTTCCGCGCCAATATCATTGATCCTGGTTCGCGCGGTGTCGGCAGCGGATTTGACTTCGAGACCGTTTATTATGATGGCCAGAACTTCCTGGAACAGGAAGCGCACGGCACGACAATCCGGGTTGATCATGAAATCTCCGATGGCTTTGACCTGACCTATGTTTTCGGCTGGGAAACGGCGGAAGTTTCTTCACGCGGGGACATTGATGGTGGCTTTGGTGCCGCCTTCCTTGGCGCAGGCAATTTCGGGCCGGGTTTCATCCCCTTCGCATCTGAAAGCTCCGGCGCTGTCGACGATCTCGACCAGGTCACCAATGAAATCCGCGTCGCCTTTGACGATGGTGGTCGCACCCGCTTCCAGGCCGGAATCTTCTCATTCGACGAAGAGCTGGAAATCACCTCGCGCAGCTATGACACACTGTCGCCGGGCCAGCCGGAAAACGGTCGGGCCACACGCGGCGGGGAAACCGAATCCATGTCCATCTTCGGGTCGATGGAGTTCGACCTGACCGAGAGCCTGACACTGGCTGGTGGTGCGCGCTACACCGATGAGCAGAAGACCTTCACCGTGGAACGCCAGGTCGGGCCTTTTGGCTCCGGCACGCTGGGGCCGATTTCCGGCCAGGTTGGCGACGAGCATGTCAGCTGGGACGTATCTGTCTCCTATGATGTGAGCGATGACGTACTGGTCTATGCCAAAGTGGCCGACGGCTTCCGCGGACCGTCCATCCAGGGCCGCCTGGTCTTTGGTGACACGGTTTCGATTGCTGACAGTGAAACCGTTCTGTCCTACGAGGCCGGGGTAAAATCGGAATTGCTGGATGGCCGTGTGCGCGCCAATGCCAACGTCTTTGCCTACACGCTTGAAGACCAGCAGCTGACCATTGTTGGCGGGACCAACAACACCGTTGCGCTGTTCAATGCCGATGAAAGCGAAGGCTATGGCTTTGAAGCCGACATCGAGGCTGCGCCGATTGACAACCTGCTGATCACGGCTGGCATCTCGTACAACAATACCGAGATCAAGGATGACCTCCTGGTCGCGCCAGGCTGTGGGGCGGGCTGCACCATTCTGGACCCCGCCGTCTACGACGTTTCCGGCACGCTGGTTGAAGTCGCCCCAGGCGGCACAGCGCCCGTTGGCGGCACGTTCCTCGGCTACAACATTTCCGGCAACTCATTCCCGAATGCGCCGGAATGGATCGGCAATGTCACCGCCCGTTATGCGATCCCTGTCGAGGGCGGCGAGCTGTACGCTTACACGGATTGGGCCTTCAAGGGCGAAACCAATTTCTTCCTGTATGACAGCGTTGAATTTGGCGAGGACGGATACTGGACCGGCGGCCTGCGGGCGGGCTGGAAAGGCGACAACGGCCTCGACGCTTCCGTCTTCGTCCGCAACATCACGGACGAAGAAGTCCTCACCGGTGCCATCGACTTCAACAACCTGACGGGCTTCGTCAACGAGCCTCGAACCTGGGGTGTCGAGATCGGCTACAGCTTCTAGGCAACAGTCCGCGATAAGACTTTCAAGCCGGCCCCG